>JAEWJD010000278.1 GCA_023386765.1 Pseudomonadota bacterium
CCCATCAACGGATGGGCAAGGCGTACATCAGGCCACCATCGGCCCACTGTGCATTCAGGCCGCGCTTGATCTTCAGCGCGCTGCCCTGGCCGACGTTACGCTCGAAGCTCTCGCCGTAGTTGCCGACCTGCTTGACGATGTTGTAGGCCCACTTCTCATCCAGCCCCATGTTCTTGCCGGCGCCCGGCGTCACGCCCAGGATGCGGCGCACGTTGGGGTTGTCGCTCTTGAGCTGCTCGTCGACGTTGGCCGTGGTCAGGCCATACTCTTCGGCCTCGATCATGGCCGCCAGCGTCCAACTCACAATGTTCAGCCAGGCATCATCGCCCTGGCGCACGAACGGCCCAAGAGGCTCCTTGGAAATGATTTCCGGCAGCACCACGTAGTCATCCGGCTTCTCCAGTTTGGAGATGCGGATCGAGGCCAGACCCGAGGCATCGGTGGTGAACACATCGCAGCGCCCGGCCGCAAACGCGTTGACCACTTCGTTGAAGGTCTCGATCACCACGGGTTTGTAGGTGATCTTGTGCGCGCGCGCCCAATCAGCCAGGGTGTTCTCGTTGGAAGTGCCCGTCTGCATGCAGATCGTTGCGCCATCGAGATCCTTGGCACTGTTGACGCCCAGTTTCTTGGGCACCATGAAGCCCTGGCCATCATAGAAATTGATGCCGGCGTGAATGATGCCCAGCGCCGTGTCGCGCTGCTGGGTCACGCTGGTGTTGCGCGTGAGCACGTCCACTTCACCGGACTGCAGCGCAGTAAAACGCTGCTGCGAGTTCAGGGGCACGACCTTGATCTTGTTGGCGTCGCCCAGCACCGCAGCCGCCACCGCCCGGCACAGATCGACGTCCAGACCGCGCCAGACACCCTGGGCATCAGGCGCCGAAAAACCCGCAAAACCGGTGGTGGTGCCGCACACCACGGCATCGCGTTTCTTGACGACATCCAGGGTTGCCGCTTGCGCGCCCTGCAGGCCGGCCAGCGACAAGGTGGCCACGGCGGCCAAAGTCGTGATCTTCATACCGTACTCCTCTTTTTTTTCATCAAGGCGCGCTGCGCCGGAACATTCGCAAGCGTAACGGCAGGCATGACGCGCGCCAAATAAGCGATCGCCACGCCCTTATAACCCCTGCCTCTGAGACGCCGTTCCTCAGGCCGGCAATGTGATCGAAACCGGCGCGCCCGCCTCGCAAGCCTTGAGCGCCTGGGCCAGACGCCGGATCCCCAGCGCGATGCGCTCCTCGTCCATGGTGGCGAAGGACATGCGCATGGCGTAGGGGTCGGCCTGGGTTCCTTCGACATAGAACGAGGTGCCCGGCACATAGACCACCTCGTGCTCGATGGCATAGGGCAGCAGGCGCGTCGCATCGATATCGCCAGTCAGGCGGGCCCAGAAGAACATCCCGCCCTCGGGCTTGGCAAACGCCACCGCCCCCGGCAGTTCGCGCTCCAGCGCCTCGGCCAGCGCATTGCAGCGCGAACCATAGGCGGCACGGATGTGGGGCACGTGCCTGGCGTAGCTGCCATTGTCCAGGTACTGCGCCACGATTTCCTGGATCCATACCGGGCAGGCCATGTCGTCCGCCGACTTCGCCGTCACGCAACGGCGGCGCACCGCCTCCGGCCCGACCAACCAGCCGATCCGCAGACCCGGCGCCATGGTCTTGGACATGCTGGAGATATAGACCGCCCACTTGCGCTGCTCGCCCTGGGCCAGGGCAGCGATCGGCGGCACGGTTTCACCGGAAAAACGCAGTTCGCCGTAGGGGTCGTCCTCGACGATCAGGAAGCGGTGTTTGACCGCCAGATCCAGCAGGCGCAGACGGGCCTGGCGGGTCAGCGTGGCGCCGCAGGGGTTGGAGAAAGAGGCCACCACGCAGACCATCTTGGGCTTGACCTCGGCCGCCAGCGCATCCAGGGCATCCAGATCGATCCCCTCGGGGCCGGATGCCACGGCATGCACTGTCGCGCCGGTGTAGCGCAGCGCCTGCAGCGAATTGGGGAAGCTCGGGTTCTCCAGCACGGCATGATCACCCGGCTGCAGCATCACTCGCGCCAGCAGCGCCAGCGCCTGCTGCGAACCGCCGGTCACCAGCAGTTCGGTGTCGGGATTGCAGGCCAGCCCGCGGGCCTCGGTCAGGCGGCCCAACTGATGACGCAGGCTGGCCTCGCCATCGACGTTGGAATACTGCAGACAGGCGCCCAGACGCCCCAGCACCTGGGTGCTGGCCTCGCTCAGGCCGGGAATGTCGAACAGTTCCTGGGCGGGATAGCCGCCCGCCATGGAAATGGTGCCCTCGCGCATGGCGTAGGGCATCAGCGAGCGGATCGGCGGGATATAGGGAGCCTGGAAAGCCGAGGCAAAGGCGTAGTCGGGTGCAGCAGTGGACATGGTGGCGAATGAAGGCGCTGGCGCAATAAGAGAAATCGGCCCTTCGCCACGCCAGGCCGGCCTGTGAAGGGAAGTGTCAGAATCTTTCCTGATTCTATGCGGCCCATTGCCGGCGGGCAACGCACCTGCGTGGCGCGGCCCGCCCGCAGGCATACACTATGCGGGTTCGCCCCCCAGAAGGGGCCACCCCCTCCGCAGAGATCCGCATGACCGACTCCATGGCCAGCCGCCTGGCCGCCATCGAACATCGTATTTCCCAGGCCTGCCAGCGCGCCGGCCGAGCCCCTGGCAGCGTGGCCCTGCTGCCGGTCAGCAAAACCTTCGACGCCCAGGCCGTGCGAGAGGCCGCCACCCTGGGCCTGCGCCGTTTCGGCGAAAACAAAACCCAGGAAATCCGCCAGAAGGCCGATCCCCTGGCCGATCTGGGGCTGTCCTGGGTCATGATCGGCCACCTGCAGACCAACAAGGCCAAGGACGTCGTGCGCGACGTGGCCGAAGTCCAGTCACTCGACCGCCCGGATCTGGCCGACGCGCTGCAGCGCCGCCTGCACGATGCTGGCCGCAGCCTGGATGTACTGGTGCAGATCAAGACCTCCCCCGAACCCAGCAAGTTCGGCCTGGAGCCCGAGGCCCTGCCGCAGATGCTCGCGCACCTGCACCAGCACTGCCCGGCCCTGCGGGTGCAGGGCCTCATGACCATGGCCGTCAACAGCGACGATCCGGCCGCCGTGCGCGCCTGCTTCCGGCGGCTGCGCGAACTGCGCGACCGCCATGCCAGCACGGCGCTGCCGCTGGCGCGGCTGTCCATGGGCATGAGCGGCGACTTCTTGATCGCCATCGAGGAAGGCTCGACCGAAGTTCGCATCGGCAGCGCCCTGTTCGGCGCACGCAGCTATCCGGTCTGAGGTCTCTCAGCGCTTGCGCACCAGGGTGCTGGCGGGCGCCCGCCCCGCGGCGGTCCGCGCCGGCCTGGCCTGCGAGTTGAGCCGCCAGTGCTGCCAGAACAGCGGCACATCCTCCCAGGCGCGGGCGCGCAAAGGCTGCAGGCGGCCGCTGGCCAGCTCGTCCTGAATCATGGGCAGCGGATTCATGGTCCAGCCCAGACCATCGAGCGTGGCCATCACGAAGGCACGCGAGGACGGCACCCACCATACCGGCGGCTGCCAGGGCTCACTGCCCATGATGCGGCGCGCAAAGCGCGCCTGCAGGCCATCCTTGCGGTTGAAAACCAGCACCGGCGCGTTCGCCAGCGTGCGGGCATTCACGCCCCCCGAAAAATGGCGCTCGCGAAAGGCCGGCGAACAGGTGGCCACGTAGCGCATGCTGCCCAGGGCATGGATGCGGCAGCCCTGCACCGGCTCGGCCAGCGTGGTGACCGCGCCCAGGACCGAACCGTTGCGCAACAGCGCGGCCGTGTGATCCTGGTCTTCAGACTGCAGGTCCAGGGTGATGCGCGAGCGCGCCGCGAAACGGACCGCCGCGTCCACGAACCAGGTTTCCAGGCTGTCATGATTGACCGCCACCGGGATGCTGGCCTGCGTGCCCTCGTCCTCGGGCATGCCCAGGCGCAACATCGCATCGTGTTCCAGCACGGCCATCTGCTCGGCCAGCTGCACCAGCACCTGGCCATCGGCCGTGGCCCGGGCCGGCACCGTGCGCTGCACCAGCAGACGGCCGCTGCGGTCCTCCAGCGCCTTGATGCGCTGCGAGATGGCCGAGGGCGTGACATGCAGCGCGCCGGCCGCGCGCTCGAAGCTGCCTTCGCGCACCACGGCGGCCAGCGCCCGCAGGTGATCGTGATCGAATTTCATGTAAGGGCACTCCCTGGAAGCCGGAAAACCACCACACCCTTTCCGGCATTGGGGAACGAAAAAGGGACATATTAAGTTTTGCTTAATATGGTTTATGGAAATTAGCTGTATTTCATATTAAAGACAAGCCAGAATAGCCTCAACTTCATGGCGGCGCCCGGATACGGCCTAGCGGCATCCCGGCGCCTTGTCATTTCCCCTTTTGTTGCAGCGTCGATCATGTTCACCCTCGCCTCTCCCGCTTTTCTGACCGCCTGGGCCAGTGGCACGGCCACCGGCCTGGGGCTGTTTGCCGTCGTGGGCGCGCAAAGCGCCTTCGTGCTGCGCCAGGGCCTGATGCGCGCGCATCTGGTCACGGTGCTGCTGACCTGCGCCCTGATCGACGCCGTGTTCATCTTCGGCAGCGTCTGGGGCCTGCAGCGCCTGACCGAAATCATCCCTGGCCTGACCCAGGCGATCCTGTGGTTCGGCGTCATCTTCCTGGCCTGGTATGGGCTGCAGTCAGGGCGGCGCGCCCGGCGCGGCCGGGCGCGGGGC
>JAEWJD010000339.1 GCA_023386765.1 Pseudomonadota bacterium
GGGCCCGGGCCCCCCCCCCCCCCCCCCCACGCCCAGATCGTCTTCCAGCGTACGGACTGCCCGGCTGATCGCGGCATGGGTCAGGTGCAATTCGGCAGCAGCCTGGGTGAAATTCTCCCGCCTGGCCGCTGCCTCGAAGCTGCGCAGAGCCTGTAGGGAGGGCAGGCGAGCGTCGCGAGATGGTGCGTTGAAGTTACCGTTGTCGTAGCTATTCATCGTTCGTCGCCGTCTGCCGTTTTACCTAGGATGTAGGCTTTATCATAGGTTCCCTGGCATCATGACTGAACTGTTCGCTGTCGTCACCATCACCCTTCTGGCGGTGATCAGCCCCGGGGCGGATTTCGCCATGGTCACCCCCCAATAGCCTGCTGCGCTCACGCCGTGCGGGTGTGTTGACGGCCCTGGGTGTCGCGGCCGGCGTGTGGCTGCATGTGTGCTACACCCTGGTGGGGGTGGGCTTGCTGATCCAGCAATCGGCTTGGCTGTTTCATGCCATCAAGCTGGCCGCTGCGGCCTACCTGATCTGGCTGGGGTTGGCGTTGCTGCGCGCCCGGCCGGCGGCAGACGCGCCGGCGGCGGGCGGTGTGGCTCCGATGTCCGATTGGGCCGCCTGGCGCATGGGCTTTCTGACCAATGCGCTCAACCCCAAGACGACGCTGTTCATCGTCAGCCTGTTCATGCAGGTGCTCCAGCCCGGCACGCCGTTGGCGATCCAGCTGGGCTACGGGGCCTTTATTTCATTGGCGCACGGGCTGTGGTTCACGTTGGTCGCCCTGTGCTTTTCCAGCACCGTGGTGCGCGCCCGCCTGCAAGCTGTCCGCCCTGTGATCGACCGTGTTTTCGGGGGCCTGCTGGCAGGCCTGGGCGTGCTGTTGGTGCTGGTGCGCCACGAGCGCTGAACGGTCTCAGCTCAGGCGTCCTTCCTCCACGGCATGGCAGGCAACCACGCCGTCGCCCACCGGCAGGCTCAGTGGCGCTTCCTGTTTGCAACGCGCGTTGGCATAGGGGCAGCGCGGGTGGAAGGTGCAGCCCGTGGGCGGGTTGAGCGGGTTGGGGACCTCGCCGGCCACGGCGGTGCGAGGCTTGCCGGCGCCATGGATGTCGGGAATGGCCTCCAACAGCATGCGGGTATACGGATGGCGCGGATGGGCGAATAGCGCATCGCGGCTGGCAACTTCCACCAGTCGGCCGAGATACATCACCCCTACGCGGTCGGCCACGTGGTGCACCACCGCCAGGTTGTGCGAGATGAAAAGATAGGTCAGGCCAAGCTGGCGCTGCAGGTCTTTCATCAGGTTGAGCACCTGGGCCTGCACCGAGACGTCCAGCGCCGAGGTGGGTTCATCGCATACCAGGAATTCGGGCTTGACCGCCAGCGCCCGGGCAATCGAGATGCGCTGGCGCTGGCCGCCGGAGAACTGATGCGGATAACGGTTCTGGTCTGCCGGATCCAGCCCCACCTGCGCCAGCAGCTCGCCGGCACGCTGGCTGCGTTCGGCTGCGCTCATGAGGGTGTGGGTCAGCATGGGTTCGGCGATGATGCGCCCGACCCGCCAGCGCGGGTTGAGGCTGGCGAATGGATCCTGGAAGATCATCTGCAGGCGGCTGCGCAAGGCGCGGCCTTGGCTGCCTTGCATAGTGGACAACGCTTGGCCGTCGAACTGGATGTCGCCGCGGGTCAGGCCGTACAGGCCGACCAGCATGCGCGCCACGGTCGATTTGCCACAGCCTGACTCGCCGACCAGCGCCAGGGTTTCGCCGCGCGCGATGTCAAAGGAAATGCCATCCACGGCGCGCAGCATGACGCGCGGGCGGCGCGTCAGCACGCGTTCCAGCCAGGGCGGCGAGACGTCGAACCAGCGCGCGGCATCTTGTACTTTCACCAGGGGTGTCGTCATGCTGCGATCTCCTCTTGCAGCAGCCAACAGGAGGCGCTTGAAATACCGTTTGCCATCAGTTCGGGGCGTTCGCGCGTGCAGCGTTCGATGCGCTGGCTGCAGCGCGGATTGAAGGCGCAGCCGGGCGGGATCGCGTTCAGGCGCGGCATGCTGCCGTCGATCTGCACCAGTCGCTCGACATGACCGTCCAGGGTCGGGATGGAGCCCATCAGGCCGGCCGTATAGGGATGGCGCGGGCGATGAATCACCTCGGCCACAGGCCCGATCTCGGCCAGCCGGCCGGCATACATGACGGCGACACGATCGGCTGTCTCGGCGATCACGCCCATGTCGTGGGTGATGAGCATCACGGAGGCGCCCTGTTCGCGGCAGAGCTTCTTGAGCAGTTCGATGATCTGCGCCTGGATGGAGACATCCAGCGCGGTGGTGGGCTCATCGGCCACCACCAGCTTGGGTTCGGCGGCCAGCGCCAGGGCGATCACCACCCGCTGCCGCATGCCGCCCGAGAACTGGTGCGGATAGTGGTCGATGCGTTCGCGTGCGGCCGGGATGCCGGTGGCGGCCAGCAGCTCTACCGCGCGTTCGGTTGCCTCGCGGCGGCTCAGGGGAAGGTGGGTCATGATGGTTTCGACCAGTTGGCGGCCCACCGTGTACAGGGGGTTGAGCGAGGTCAGGGGGTCCTGGAAGACGGCGCCGATCTGGCGGCCCCGCACCTGCCGCATGCGCTCCTCAGGCAGGTCGTCGATACGGCGGCCTTCAAGCAGGATCTGGCCGCCGCTGATGCGTCCCGGCGGCTCCAGCAGGCCGATGATGGCGGCGCCCGTGAGCGATTTGCCGGCCCCGGACTCGCCCACCACGCCCAGGATTTCACCGGGCGCGATCGAAAACGACACGTCATCCAGGGCCTTGAGGACGCCGCGCCGGGTCGGGAAGGACACCGACAGGTTCTTGACTTCGAGCAGTGCGTTCATGGCCACCTCAGTTCAAGCGCGGATTGAGCGCATCGCGCAACCAATCGCCCAGCAGGTTGACCGACAGCACCAGCAACACCAGCGCCGCGCCGGGGAAGATCGTGATCCACCATTCGCCCGAGAACAGGAAGTCATTGCCGATGCGGATCAAGGTGCCCAGCGACGGGGCCGTGGGAGGGACGCCGACACCCAGGAAGGACAGGGTGGCTTCGGTGATGATGGCCGTGGCCAGGTGTACCGTGGCCAGCACCAGCACCGGTCCCAGCACATTGGGCAGGACGTGGCGGAACATGATCACCGGCGAGGACACGCCGATCACGCGTGCCGCCTGGACGTATTCGCGGTTCTTCTCGACCAGCGTCGAGCCGCGCACGGTGCGTGCATACTGGGGCCAGCCGGCCAGCGCAATGGCGCCGATCAGCACCGGAAAGGCAATGATCTCATGCATGTCGCGCGGCACGGCAGCCCGCGCCACGCCATCGATCAGCAGAGCGATCAGGATGGCAGGGAAAGACAGCTGCACGTCGGCGACGCGCATGATGAGTGCATCGACCCGTCCGCCGACATAGCCGGAGATCAGGCCGAGCACGATGCCGATCAGCATCGACAGCAGTACCGAGGCCAGGCCGATCAGGAGTGATACCCGCGTGCCGTACAGGATGGCCGAGAACAGGTCGCGTCCCTGGCTGTCGGTGCCCAGCAGGTAGTTGCTGGTGCCGGAGGGCTCCCAGGCTGGCGGCAACAGCGCGTCCAGCAGCTCCACCGAGGTCAGGTCAAAGGGGTTGTGCGGTGCCACCCAGCCGGCGCCAAAGGCGCCCACCAGCATGAGCGTCAGCACCACGGTGGCAATGATGGCCACCGGCGCGTGGCGCCAGGACCAGAACAGATCGCTGTCCCACCAGCGTTTGAGCAAGGCTTGCATCAGTGCCCACCTCCTTGGCGCGACAGCCCGCTGCGCAGGCGCGGATCGACCACGAAATACAGCAGGTCCACCACCAGGTTGATGGCCACGAAAACCAGTGCAATCAGGCACAGATAGGCGGCCATGACCGGAATGTCGGCGAACTGCACGGCCTGGATGAACAGCAGCCCCATGCCGGGCCACTGGAATACGGTTTCGGTGACGATCGCGAAGGCGATGATGCCGCCCAGTTGCAGGCCGGTGATGGTGATGACCGGCACCATGGTGTTCTTGAGCGCGTGGCCGAAGTGGATGGCGCGTCGCCGCAGCCCGCGTGCTCGCGCAAACTTGATGTAGTCGGTGCGCAGCACCTCCAGCATTTCAGAGCGCACCAACCTCAGGATGAGGGTCATCTGAAAGAGCGACAGCGTGATGGCGGGTAGGATCAGGTGCTTCCAGCCGGAGACGGTCAGCAACCCGGTGCTCCACCAGCCCAGCGCAACCGTCTCGCCGCGTCCGTAGCTGGGCAGCCACCCAAGCTGGACGGAAAATACCAGGATCAACAGGATGCCGATGAGAAAGGTCGGCAGCGACACGCCCAGCAGGGAGATCGTCAGTACCACTTGCGAGAGCAGGCCGTTGCGCCGCAGGGCGGTGTAGACCCCGAGCGGCAGACCCACCACCAGCGCCAGGATGGCCGCCGCCATGGAAAGCTCCAGCGTCGCAGGCAGCCGGCTCTTGATGAGATCGGAAACGGGTTCGCTCTGGCGCAGCGACATACCGAAATCACCATGCAGGGCATTGCCGACGAAACGGGCGAACTGGATTGGAGGTGAGTCATCAAGGCCGAGGCGGGCGCGCAGCTCGGTGCGCTCGGCATCGGTGGCGTCCTGGCCCAACATGATGGTCACCGGATCGCCGACGTATTGGAACAGCACGAATGCCAGCAACGCGACGGTCAACATCACCGCGGCGGCCTGCAGGAGGCGGCGCAGAACAAATGCAAACATGGAGTATCACCGCTAGGCGCGGGGGGGCGCGGGGGGGCGGGCCGCCGCCGG
>JAEWJD010000412.1 GCA_023386765.1 Pseudomonadota bacterium
CAACTGATGCGCGGCGACGGCGCCGCGCCCGTGTCCGTCTACGACTATGGCCTGAGCAACCAGACCGAGGCCGACGGCCTGGCGGTGGCCCAGGCCTCGCCGCTGGTCGCCCCCCTCATGCTGCCCATGCTCTCGGGTGTGTTCACCGTGAAAGACGACACCCTGTTCGAAGATCTGCAAGGCCTGCACCGGCATGAACAGATCCGCGTCGAACCCTCGGCGGCGGCCGGCGTGCGCGGCCCGCTGTGGCTGCGCGACAGCGCGGCCGGCCTGCGCTATCTCGACGAGCAGGGCCTGACCCCGCACATGGATCGCGCCACCCACGTGATCTGGAGCACCGGCGCTGCCCGCGTGCCGGACAGCGAGTACGCCCGCTGGCTGGCACGCAGCCCGGGCGGCTGACCCCCCGTCCCGCCGCAAGCTGCCAGGCCACGCGCTCGCGCGTGGCCTTTTCATTGACGCACCCGGGCTCGCCATTTTCGTCGTCCCCGGACAACACCGCCGCCGCCCCCTGGAAAAAAATCCACACCTTCGGCAGAGCAGGAATAGAATCAGCAGCCCATTACAAATACTTACGTGAATCAGGATACGCCATGCTTTCTCGTCCTCTGGCGGGTTGGATCGGAGTCTCAATCAGCCTCTTGCTGACAGGCTGCATGGGCAATATGGACGTCAAGCCAATGACCACCGATCCGGCCGGGTATTCGGCACGGAACTTCTCGCGCGCCGCCCTGCCCTCGGCCGCCCAGGCGCTGCTGCCTGCTCCCGGCGCCGAACCGCTGCCCTTCAAGCAGTTGACCGCTCAAGGCGAAATCAGCACGTCGCGTCTTCCGGACCTGAAACTGCAGTACGAACTGATCCTCATCAACGACCAGAACGACGGCATGCTGCGCGGCATGGCCAAGAGCGAAGGCAACGGCCTGCTGGTCTCGCGGTCGTTCAATGCCACGTATCACGGCCTGGTCGGGCTGGCTTCTCAAGACGCCGACCCCGCGCTCACGATGACCAACCCGGCGTACTACGTTCATGGCGCCAAGGCCTGGCAATCACTCAAGACGGTCGAAGAAGGGCAGGTCTATCCCTTCGAGACCCGGAGCGCCACGCGCGACCCCCTGCACTACGGCATCGTGTGGCAACGTACGTGCACGGCCGGCACCGCGGTGGCCGCCTCGACCATTGCGCCAGGATTGACCGGCAAGTCGATCCCGGTCGTCTGCGTGGACCAGAACAGCAACAATGTCGCAGGACGCGAAGTCAGCTACGCCTGGCTGAGCGACTACGGCGTTGCGCTGCAGACCCGGATCACACGCGCCAACGGCATCACCCAGACACGCTACACCAGCGTGCAGATCCAGTAAGCGCCGCCCCGGAGATCCGGATCATGCATGCACTGCCACGCGCCACCGCCGCCCTCGCCCTGGCCGGGCTGGCCGGCTGCGCCGGCCCGGTCGACCTGGGCCCGCTGTTCAATGACGGCGAAGCCTATTCGCGCCAACGCTTCTCCCAGCAGGCCGTGATGCCGCCTGCTGCTGCCCTGGTGCCTGCGGACCCGGAAGCCCTGCCCTTCGAGCGCCTGAGCCTCACCGGCGAGATGCAATCGGCAAGCCATGCCAGCAGGCAGGCACCCTACCGGAGCCGCTTCGAGATCAGCTATATCCGGGATGGCGACAATGGCAACGTGCGCATGATAGAGCGCCACGACACCAACGGATTGCCGGCCACCGCGAGCTATGCCCTGCAATCGCATGGCCTGGTCAACCTGGCCTTCCAGACCGGCGAGGTCTCCCGCCGCCAGGCCATGCCGATCCAGTACGTGCTGTCGGCCAGCCACTGGGATCCCCTGGGCGAGGTCCGCGCAGGACAACACTATCGCTATGTCATGCGGCTCGGCTCCCGCTCGCCGCTGGACGCGACCTACGCGATGCAGATCGATTGCGAGGTGTTCGCTGCACACCCCGCAGGCAACGTCATCCCTGGCGCGAGAGGCCGGGCTTTCCCAATGGAATGCAGCTACATCAACGACAACGGCGTCAAAAACCGGGAAGCGAGCTATCTCTGGCTGGAAGAGCAACGGCTGGCCGTGCTGCGCCAACTCCGCCTGCCGTCAAAGCAGGTCGACTTCCTCTACGACCGTTTCGAACAGCAATAGACCTCCGGCCCCGCCACCATGCTCCCCCTCTGCAAATCCGCGCTTCTGGCGACCCTCCTGGCGCTGGCAGGCTGCGCCAGCCCCATCCCGGTCAAATCCATGGTGAAGAATCCTGGCGCCTACTCGGCCACCCACTTCTCGCGCGCGAGCATTCCTTTCCAGGCCGATCCAGCCCTGCCCGTCGCGGGCACCGTGCCGATGGGCTTCAAGCAATTGACGTTCAAGGGCGTGGCCGAGCCCGCCAAGCCGACCCCAGGGCAGGATCTCAGTCTGGAACTGCAACTATTCAATGACGACGACAGCGGCATGCTGCGTTCGGTCGAACGGATCGACTCCAACGGCCTGCCGATTTCCTATCTGTTCGAATACACCTACCACGGCCTGGTGCCGGTGGCCTACCAGTACGCCGGCCTGTCGCGCGAACAGGCGCCGGCCACGCGCTACGCGAGCGACGTCACACGCTGGGACAAGCTGCTTCCGCTGAACCGCGACACGCACTACGGGTATGCCTACAGACTGGGCTTTCGCAGCCCCCTGGCCAGCAGCGATCCGGTGACCATCGAATGCCGCTCTGGCGTGGCCTCCCCGGCGTCGACGGTGATTCCCGAGGCCAGCGGCAACCTGGTCGTGCTGACCTGCCGCAGCCGCAACAAGGCCGGCGTCGTGAACATCGAAACCGAGGTCGCCTTTCTGCTCGACTATGGCGTGGGCGTGACCCTGCGCAGCAAAACCGCCGACCGGCAGATCCGCTACCGCTATACCTCGATGAGCCAGCGCTGATGCCCCGCCGCTTGACGCCGCCACCCCGGCGCGGTGTATGCTCAATACCATGACCCGCACGCGGCTTTGCCCCTTCGCACTGCGACGCCCCTCTCGCCTTCACGGTTGAGAGGTTTCGTGCTGACCGGCGTCTTTGACGCCACCTACTGGCCACGAGATATCTCGTGGCTTTTTTGATGGACGCCGGGCGGTGTCCGGCCACGAGACCGCGGCCCCACCCCTGGAGACCCCATGAGTGCACTCCCCCCCGCCCCGCCGCCGTCCACGCTGGCCGCCGCCGGCATCCGCCTGACGACCTTCGAGCCGGCCGACTACGATGCCGCCTATGCGCTTTGGCAGCGCACCCCCGGCGTCGGCCTGAGCAGCGCCGACGACCGCCGGGCCATCCTGCGCTATCTGGAACGTAATCCCGGCCTGAGCCTGACGGCATGGCGCGGCGCCGACATGGTGGGCACGATGCTGTGCGGCCATGATGGCCGCCGCGGGTTCATCCACCATCTGGCCGTGGACACGCGGGCGCGCCGGCTGGGCCTGGGACAGGCCCTGGTGCAGGCCGGCATGGCAGCGCTGCATGCCTGCGGCATCGAGAAATGCCATCTGATGGTGTTCGCCGACAATACCGAAGGCAGGGCCTTCTGGCAGGCAACCGGCGCGCTCGAGCGCGCCGAGTTGCGCCTTTATTCGCTGGAGACCTGATGCACCGGGCCGGGCGGGCAACCCGCCCGGCGCATGCCTCAGTGGCCGTGGCCGCCGTGGCTGCCCTGGGCACCGTGACCGCCGTGGCCACCCCCACTGGCGGCGGTCAGCGGACGCACCTCAGCCTGCACCGGCTGGCTGTGGCGCTTGCCGCTGGCGTCCTCGGTCTCCAGGGTCAGCTCGACCTGATCGCCAGCCTTCATCTGCTGCTTCACATCCAGCAGCATGATGTGATAGCCGCCCGGCTTGAGCTCGACCGCATGCCCTGCCGGCAGCGTCACGCTGTCGACCTCGCGCATGCGCATGATGTCGCCTTCCATCTTCATTTCATGCACTTCGGTGGCGGCCGCCACATCGGATCGGGCGCCCACCAGCTTGGCGTCCTGGGCCGAATGCAGTGTCATGAAAGCGCCGGTGGATTTCTGTCCCGGCACGGTAGCGCGCACCCAGGCGTCGCTGACCGTCACCTGCGCCTGAACCGCGCCGGCCAGCATCATGCCCGCGCCACACACTGCCATGCGTTGCCAAAAAGTCTGCATCGTTTTCTCCTTGAAAGTCGTATCAAAAAGGCGTCCT
Source organism: Pseudomonadota bacterium (assembly GCA_023386765.1). Taxonomy (GTDB): domain Bacteria; phylum Pseudomonadota; class Gammaproteobacteria; order Burkholderiales; family Burkholderiaceae_B; genus Bordetella. The sequence goes on from JAEWJD010000412.1 coordinate 4,202, forward strand.
CGACGAACGCCGGGTCGGGGTGTCAAGCAAGCGGCTTGCCCGTGGCGAGCACCTGCCGGATATCACTGGCAAACGCCTCGGCCGGTTGCGTATGCTGCAGCGCCACGCGCAAGCGTCCCTGCGGGTCGTACAGATAGTTGAAGGACGAATGGTCCATCGTGTAGGAACTGCCCGTGGGGACCTTCTGGTAGAAAGCCTTGAACTCACGCGCGGTGTCTCGGATCTCGGCAGGGCTGCCGTACAACCCCAGAAAACCGGGGTCGAAGGCCTCGACATAGGCCTTCAGGACTTCGGGCGTATCGCGCTCGGGGTCAACGGTAATGAAGATAACCTGCAGACGATCGCCTTCGGCGCCCAGCATTTCCTTGGCCTGCAGCACCCGCGTCAGCGCGGTCGGGCAGACATCGGGGCATTGGGTGAAGCCAAAGAAAACCAGCACGGCCTTGCCACGGAAGTCCGCCAGCCGATGACGCTGGCCATCGGTGCCCATGAGCGAGAAATCCTTGCCCACATTGGCCTTGGACATGTCCAGGCCATTCATGTCCGGATCACCGGACGAGCAGCCCGTCATCGCGGCCAGCCACAGCCCGCCCGGCAGCAGCGCGGTCGCACGCAGCCAGCGGCGGCGCCCGGCATTGACCGGCGCAGGTAACAGATAAGTTCGGGTCGACATGATGCTCCCCTGCAAAACGCATTGCCAAGGGCCGCATTGCGGGGCGGACCCTTGTGCCAGCCAGCCGCCGGCAAAGCGGCGGGCACCCAGGACACAGCAAGCTGCGTCCGTGACGGCTATGGCATCGGCAAAGGAGATGGCGCGTAGGCGCCGGCATGGACTGCGTGCTCCTGGCCGGGCATGCGCTCAGGCATGCCGCCGATAGCCTCAGGCAGGCAGTACAGGCGGGGCGCGCGAGCCCAGCGGCGGGCCCTGCGCGGGCATGGCCGGCAAGGCGCGCGGCTGAGGCCACGACGCAACGGCGGCCATCCGCAGCAGACCGGCTGCCGGGACCAGGCCGCCATCGGGCAGCACCGCCTGCAAGGCCAGCGAGCCGAACACGCAGGCCGCGTCGCCGGCATGTTGCGCTTCGTGCGCCGGCCCGGGCAATTCGACCGGCACGGACATGGCCTGCGGCCCGTTGCACAGTGTGATGAGCAACGGCGACGAGGGCGCGGCGGCCATATAGCCGCTGGGAACCGCCGCACGCATCACAAAGACGGCCAGCGCCAGGCAGATCAGAATCCGCCAGGCCAGGCCGGCTTGCGGCGTCGCGAGGTCCCGGGAGGTAGACATGCGGCGCATTCTAGTACACATCGGCAATCCGGGAGCACGGGTTTACAGGGGGTGCGTCATTCGGGCGCACCATGCCGCCCCCGGTTAGCGCCCCCCTCTTTCTCAGGCCTCGGCATCGTCATCGACCCGCAACGCCGAAGCCCGCAGGGCCTGCAGAAACTCGACCACGCGGGGCTGCGCCTCCCCTTCGCGATAGACCGCACCAACCGGGCCGAAGCCCGTGCTCAAGGGCAAGGCATGCACCAGCCCCAATTGGTGCAGGTGCCGCCCGAGGGAGGCCGAACACACGGCCACGTAGTCGGTGCGCCGCAGCACCGACTCCACGGTGACGACCGATGCCGTCTCGATGGCGGGCAGCATCCCTGCGCCGCCATGCTCCAGCAGCACGCGGTCAAGCTGGCTGCGCATCATGGTCTGCCCGGCAGGCATGATCCAGCGATAGTCCAGCAGATCGGTCCAGCCCACGGCCGGACGCGCGCACAGGGGATGTCCCGGGCGCACGATGGCCACGGTGCGATCCTCGAACAGCACTTCATGGCGCAGCCCCGGCGCGTGGGCGCGCGCATCCATCACACCGACCACGATATCCAGGTCGCGCGCCTCCAGCTGGGCCAGCAACTGCGCGAAGACGGCTTCCGTGATGTGGATCGACACGTCGGGATGACGCGCCTGGAACGCGCAGATTGCGCGCGGCAGCAGATAGGCCAGCCCGGCCGTGACGCTGCCCACGCGGATGCTCGATGCCGAGCCGGCCGTCAGCAACTCCAGCTCGGTATGGGTGCGCGCCACGTCGCCCAGCACACGCACGGCCAGCTGGCGCAAGGCCTGCCCGGCCGGCGTCAGCCGCGCGCGCCGGCCGCGCTGCACCAGTTTCATGCCCGCCATGGTCTCCAGTTCGTTGAGCCAATGCGAGATTGCCGACTGTGTCATGTGCAGCTTCTGGGCTGCCTCCGAGAGGGTCGCCGAGCTGTCGAGAACCAGGAAATATTCCAGGTGCCGCATCTTCAGGCTACGTGCCCAGGCGGTACTGGTGGCATCGAAACTATGAGTTTCCATTCATGATCCAAGTAAAAAATTTCATCCGGGTTTTCGTAAATTTACCAGTAAATACAACGATATACTCGCCGCTTTCAGAACCAGAACAGGGGAACGACCTTGAGACTTTCCTTCACCCTTCCTCGCCTTGCCCAGGCCTTGGCACTGACTTGCGGCCTGACCGCCGCCTCGGCGGCGGTGGCCGACTTTCCGTCCCGTCCGATCCGCATCGTGGTGTCCCAGCAGGCCGGCGGCGCCACCGATCAGACCGCCCGCATGTGGGCCGAGAGCGTGGGCAAGACGCTTGGCACGCCGGTGATCGTGGAGAACCGCCCGGGTGCCGGCGGCACCATCGCCGCGCAGTTCGTGCTGTCGCAACCGGCCGACGGCCACACCCTGTTCCTGGCCGGCGTGTCGCAGATGGTCTTGAACAAATTCGTCTACAAGCCGCTGTCGTACTCCCCCGAGAAAGACTTCAGCAGCGTAGGCATGCTGACCACGGTGCCCTTCGTGCTGGTCTCCAGCCCGGCCAGCGGCCTGGAGAATTTCGAGCAGTTGCGCGACAAGGTCAACGCCAAGCCGGAGGCCATCACCTTCGCTTCCTCGGGCAACGGCAACTCGACCCACCTGGTGGTCGAGCTGCTGATGAAGCAGACCGGCATGCAGATGCTGCACATCCCGTTTCGCGGTGATCCCGATGGCCTGATGGCCACCATCGCCGGCACCACGGACGTCATGGCGCCGGTCGTCACCAGCGCGCTGCCGCTGATCAAGCAGGGCAAGATCACGCCGCTGCTGGTGTTTGCCGACGCCCGGCTGCCGGAACTGCCGGACGTGCCGACCGCCGCCGAAATCGGCGTGCAGGGGCTGGAGAATATCGGCTGGAGCGGGATCGCCGCGCGCAGCGGCACGCCGCCCGAAGCCATCGAGAAGCTGCACCAGGCCACCCAGGTGTTCCTGGCGCAGCCGGCGGTGCTGCAGACCCTGGGCGCGGTACAGGCACAGCCCATGCCCGGACCGGCCGACATGCTGCAATCGCTGACCGAACGCGACACCCAGAAGTGGCAAGAGGCCATCGGCGATCTGGACATCAAACTGAACTGAGGCAACGCGCCGCAAAGGAACCCACATGAAGCGCAAAGGAATGGTCGTCTGCCCGCAGCCCGAGGCTGCCGAATCCGGCATCGAGGTGCTGCGCGCAGGCGGTAATGCGATCGACGCGGCCGTGGCCTGCGCCCTGGCGCAGACCGTCGTCGATCCGCTGATGTGCGGCATCGCCGGCTTCGGCACCGCCGCCGTGTACAAGCC
>JAEWJD010000024.1 GCA_023386765.1 Pseudomonadota bacterium
CACGACATCAAGCTGTTGCTGGACCAGAAACCTAACTGAGGCCTGGGCTCAGGCCCCGGCAGCCGCTTGCGGGTCGCGCCAGGCCTGATAGGCCCGGCGCGCATTCTCGCCCAGCTCATCCAGACGCAAGGTCTGCCGGCGCGCCATGATCAGCGTGGCGTAGGGCGTGGCCAGTGCCGCCGCTTCGGCGCACAGGCGGGCCTCCTCGCCCTGCGAGGGCTTGCGCTGGCGCCAGTAGTTGATGGCCTGTTCCAGGTCGGTCAGCGTGATGACATCGTTCATGTCTAAATTGTCCCAGAATGTTGCTGACGCCCTCCGCGGGCGACGTTTTGGCAGTCTGCGAAGTCGGGCGTAATATTAGGCCGCAAGCCATCCTGCTTCGCGGCGCGGCGGCCCTCGCGGCTTTGGCGTCCGAGGCGGCGAGGCAGTTTCAGAGATGCCAGGGCGCCTGCCCCACAGGATGCCACAGGAGACCGCATGACCCATTCCAACCCCTTCGTTCTACCCGGCCTGGGGCAGGATGCCGACCTGTCCGGCAACCCCCTGCTGGCCAGCATGGAAATGATGCGCCAGGCCTGGAGTGGCCTGGCCGGATCGGGCGGCCTGGGCCAGAGCCTGCCGCTGACGCCGCCGCTCAATCCCGAAGACCTGGAACGCCGCATCGCGGAGTTGCGCACAGTCGAGGGTTGGCTGCGCATGAATCTGCAGATGCTCAGCAGCACCATCCAGGGCCTGGAAGTGCAGCGCGCCACCATCGCCACCCTGCGATCCTTCGTGAGCTCGGTGCCGGGCATGCCGCAGGCCGCCGATGGCGCGCCGTCACCGCTCGAGGTGGCGCTGGGCCTCAAGCCCGCGCCGGCCCAGGCGGCCACGGCGCCGGCCGAGCCGTCGGAAAGCCCGGCCGAGACGGTCAACGCCGCGGCCCAATCGGCCTCGCAGGCCTGGTGGGACATGTTGAACCAGCAGTTCAGCAATCTGGCCGCCGCCACGGCCGCCAGCCTGCCCACCATGGAAGCCATGGCCAAGGCGGCCGAGCAGAGCATGCAGGCGGCGCCGGCCAGCGAGCCAGCGCCAGCCCCGTCTGCCCAACCCGCCGCCAAGCCGGCTGCCAAGCGCGCCAGCGCGCCGCGGGCAGCCAAGAAAACCAGCACGGCCCGCGCGTCGAAGTCGCCGCGCGCGAGCTGAGCTCCGTCGCTGTCCACGCACGGGCGCAGAGGCGCCCGTGTCATTTTTGAGTTGATTTCTATGCTGAATGTCGTAATTCTCGCTGCCGGTCTGGGCAAGCGCATGCAGTCCGACCTGCCCAAGGTATTGCACCGGATTGCCGGCCGCTCCATGTTGAGCCATGTGCTCGACAGTGCGCGCCAGCTGGAGCCGGGCTGCGTGACCGTGGTGGTCGGCCATGGTGCCGAAGAGGTCCAGGCCGCCTACGCGGAGCACCCCGGTCTGGCCTTTGCCCTGCAACGCCCGCAACATGGCACCGGCCATGCCGTACAGCAGGCCGTGCCCCAGCTGCAGGGCGGCGATCAGGCCGATGACGCCACGCTGGTGCTGTACGGCGATGTGCCGCTGGTGCAGCCCGAGACCCTGCGCCGCCTGCTGGCCGCCCGTGGCCAGGGCGTTGCGGTCCTGACCGAAGTGCTGGACGACGCCACCGGCTATGGCCGTATCGTGCGCGATGCGCAGGGCCAGGTCGTGAGCATCGTCGAGCATAAAGATGCCAGCGAAGCCCAGCGCGCCATCAAGGAAGTCAACACCGGCATCCTGGTGGCGCCCACCGCCAAGCTGAAAGACTGGCTGGGCCGCATTGACAACAACAATGCCCAGGGCGAGTACTACCTGACCGACATCATCGCGCTGGCCGTGGCGGATGGCGTGCCGGTCAATGCGGCGCACCCGGCTGCCGGCTGGGAAACGCTGGGCGTGAACAGCCGCATTCAGCAGGCGGAACTCGAGCGCCGCTGGCAGGGTGAGCTGGCGCGCCGTCAGCTGGAAGCCGGCGTGACCTTGGCCGACCCTGCCCGTTTCGACCAGCGCGGCACGCTGCAGTGCGGCCGCGATGTGTTCATCGATGTGGGGTGCGTCTTCGAGGGCGAGGTGACCCTGGGTGACGGCGTGCGCGTGGGCCCGCACTGCGTGCTGCGTGACGTCAGCGTGGCCGCAGGCACGCAGATCGAGGCTTATAGCCATCTGCAGCAGGCCCAGGTGGGTGCGGACTCCCGTATCGGCCCCTACGCACGCCTGCGTCCGGGTGCCCAGCTGGGCGAACGGGCCCATGTCGGCAACTTCGTGGAAATCAAGAACGCGGTGCTGGGCGCAGACAGCAAGGCCAATCACCTGGCCTATATCGGTGATGCCGACATCGGCACGCGCGTGAACGTGGGGGCAGGCACCATCACCTGCAACTACGACGGCGTGAACAAGCACCGCACCATCATCGAGGACGACGTCTTCATCGGCTCGGATACCCAGCTGGTTGCGCCGGTGCGCGTGGGGCGTGGCGCCACGCTGGGTGCAGGCACCACGCTGACGCGGGATGCGCCGGCCGATAGCCTGACCCTGTCGCGTGTGCGCCAGAGCACGCTGGCAGGCTGGAAGCGCCCGGCCAAGAAATCGTGATGGCGGCAGAGCCAGCAACCGGCGCACCTGGTCAAGGTGCGCCGGATGGCCTGCCGACACCCCGGCGGTACTACGCCGCTGCCACCGTCCTGACCGGCATGAGCCTGTCGGTGCTGGATGCCACCATTGCCAACGTGGCGCTGCCCACCATCGCCGCCGACCTGAACGCGCCGCCTTCGGCAGCAGTCTGGGTCATCAATGCCTATAACCTGGCCGTGGTGACCATGTTGCTGCCGATGTCGGCGGTCGCCGAGCGGGTGGGCTTTCGCCGCATGTTCTCGATCGGGCTGGTGCTCTTCATGCTGGCCTCGCTGGCCTGTGCCTTTGCCACCTCGCTGGAGCAGCTGAGCCTGGCGCGCATGGTCCAGGGCGTGGGCGCTGCCACGCTGATGTGCATGTTCGGCGGCCTGGTGCGCAACATCTACCCGACCCACATGCTGGGGCGCGGCATCAGCATCAACGCCACCACGGTGGCCCTGATGTCGGTGCTGGGCCCTACCCTTGGCTCGCTGATTCTCAGCGTGGCCCATTGGCGCTGGATCTTCGCGGTGAACCTGCCGGTCGGCCTGCTGCTGCTGCTGGGGCTGCGCTTTCCGCCCGAGGTGCCACGCAATCGCCTGCCGATGGACTATCCGTCGGCGCTGTTGAGCATGGTGGCGCTGGGCTGTGTGATCTCGGGCGTGGATTCGTTCGGCTCGGATGTGCTGCGGGGCCTTGGATTGCTGGCCGTGGGCGGGGTGGCCGGGTTGTTGCTGGTGCGGCGCAGCTGGGCGCAGCCGGCGCCGCTGGTGCCGGTGGATTTATTGCGCATCCGGCCACTGGCCTTTGCCGTGATGGCTTCGGCATCGACATTCAGCGCACAGATGGCAGCCTATGTGACGCTGCCGTTCTATTTTCACGAGGTGCTGGGGCGGCCGCATCTGGAGGTCGGCCTCCTGATGGCGGCCTGGCCGCTGGGAACGGGCCTGATCGCGCCGGCTGCCGGTTTTCTGTCGGATCGTTATTCGGCGGCGGTGCTTTCGGCCGTTGGCGCCGCAGCCATGATGGCCGGCCTGCTATGGCTGGTGCTGTCGCCGGCGGATGCCTCCAATGCGCGCATCATGGCGGGCATGCTCGTGGCTGGCCTGGGCTTCGGATTCTTCCAGACGCCCAACAATCGTGTGCTGCTGTCTTCGGCCCCGCGCCACCGCTCGGGCGCGATCGGGGGCTTGCAGGCCACCACGCGGGTGTTCGGCCAGAGTTTCGGCACGGCCCTGGTGGCGATTGCCTTCGGCATGAGCCTGAACCATGGGCCCACGCTGGGGCTGGTGGCCGCGGCACTGTGCGCCGGCCTGGCCATCGCCGTGAACTCGGTGCGTATCGCCAAGCGGGTCGGCCAGCCGGTGGCCTGAGCGTCTGCGGGCCGGCCGGCTTGGCGGGCCCGCTTCTATAATGCAGGCAAGGCGTCGCGACCCAGCGGCGCGTGGAATACGAGGCATGCGGGCATGAAAATCACGGTCATCGGAACCGGTTATGTGGGCTTGGTGTCGGGCGCCTGCCTGGCGGACATGGGCAACGACGTCATGTGCCTGGATACCGATTCCCGCAAAATCGCCCAGCTGCGTCTGGGGCGCATCCCCATCTACGAGCCGGGGCTGGAAGAGCTGGTGCAGCGCAACGTCGCGGGTGGGCGGCTTCACTTCACGGATGACATCCCCGAGAGCGTGGCCTTCGGCGCAGTGCAGTTCATCGCCGTGGGCACGCCGCCGGGCGAAGACGGCTCGGCCGACCTGCAATATGTGCTGGCGGCTGCCCGCAACGTGGCGCAGCACATGACCGAAGCCAAGGTCGTGGTGGACAAGTCCACCGTGCCGGTGGGCACCGCCGACCGCGTGCGTACGGCCATGGCCGAGGTGCTGGCCGAGCGTGGCGTGGCACTGGAGTTCTCGGTGGCGTCCAACCCTGAGTTTCTCAAGGAGGGGGCGGCGATCGCCGATTTCATGAGCCCGGACCGCATCATCGTGGGCGCCGACGACACCCATACCGTGGATGTCATGCGGCGTATCTATGCGCCCTTCCAGCGCACCCATGAACGTCTGATGGTCATGGATGTACGTTCGGCCGAGCTGACCAAGTACGCCGCCAACGCCATGCTGGCCACCCGCATCTCCTTCATGAACGAGATGGCCAACCTGGCCGAGAAACTGGGCGCGGATATCGAGCAGGTGCGCCGCGGCATCGGTGCCGATCCGCGCATCGGCTACCAGTTCCTGTATCCGGGCGTGGGTTATGGCGGCTCGTGCTTTCCCAAGGACGTGCAGGCCCTGATCCGCAGCGCCGGCGAGCATGGCCAGACCATGCAGGTCATCGAGGCGGTCGAAGCGGCCAATGCGCGCCAGAAGCTGCGCCTGGCCGAGAAGGTCATCGATGCCTACGGGGAAGACCTGAGCGGGCGTTGTTTCGCGCTCTGGGGGCTGGCATTCAAGCCCAATACCGATGACATGCGCGAGGCGCCCAGCCTGGTGACCATCGCGGAACTGACCCGCCGTGGCGCGACGGTGCGCGCCTTTGATCCGGTGGCCATGGAACAGGCCCGCGGCATGTTGGACGACAACCCCGCCGTCACCATGACGGGTGACATGTACGCCGCCCTGGAGGGCGCCGACGCGTTGCTGATCGCCACCGAATGGAAGGTGTTCCGCGCGCCGGACCTCGTGCGGGTCAAGCAACTGCTCAAGCGTCCCTTGATCATCGATGGCCGCAACCTGTGGGTGCCGGCCGAGATGCGCGAACAGGGGTTTGAATACCAGGGAATCGGCCGCGCATGAAGATACTGCAGCTCAATTTCGAGAAAGGCTGGCGTGGCGGCGAGCGGCAGACGCTGTATTGCATGCGTGCCTTTCGCAAGGCCGGCCACGAGGTCGAGCTGCTGTGCCGCGAGGGGGCTCCGCTGCAGGCGCGTGCCGGCGCCGAAGGCTTTGTCACGCATGGCGTGCGCAATGTCCCGGGCCAATTGGCTTTTCTGGCCAGCCGGGGCCGCCACTTCGACATCCTGCATTCGCAGACCGCCAACACCAACACCTGGGCCGTGCTGACCAAGCCGATGCATCGCCGCCCGGTGGTGTTTTCGCGTCGCACGTCCTTCGTGGTTCAACCAGGCGATGCATGGAAAACCGGCTTCAAGTGGCGCCACGTCGATTTGCTGGTGGCGATCAGCGAGATGGCCGCCAGCGAGCCGCGCCGCCTGGGCGTGGAGCCGGTCATCATCCGCAGCGCGGTCGAGCCCCACGTGATCGACCAGAGCAACGTACAAAGCCTGGTCGAGGAATTCGGCTTGCGCGGCAAGAAGCTGCTGGCCACCTCGGCTGCGCTGATCCGCGACAAGGATCCGGTCACGCTGGTGCGCGCCATCGGCGAACTGGCGAGCCAGCGGCGCGACTTCGTGTTCCTGCATTTTGGGGCTGGTGGCGACCGCGAGGCTGAAGCGCGCGCCGAGGTGCAGCGCCTGGGTATCGAGGATGTCTACGTCTTCGCCGGTTTCCGCAAGGGCGTGGAAGACTTCTACAGCATCATGGATGTGTTCGTGATGGCCTCCAACGAAGAGGCACTGGGCAGCAGCGTGCTGGATGCCTTCCTGCAGATGGTGCCGGTGGTGTCGACCGATGCCGGCGGCCTGAAGGAAAGCCTGGCCGACGGGCGCGGCGTGCTGGTGGCGGTGGGTGATCACCATGCCATGGCCCAGGGCATGGCGCGCTGCCTCGATGACGCCGCCTTTCGGGCCGAGATCACCCGGCGCGCCTATGACTACGTGCGCACCGAGCACGACGTCACCGAGATGGGGCGCCGCTACCTGCTGCAGTTCGAGCGCCTGCTGCGGCGCTGATCACGCCGCTGGCAGATCCACGCGGGTTTCGAATTTGGCGCGATGGACCGAGAAGAAGGTCCGTACGTTGCGCACGTTGGCATGTGCCGTGAAGGCGCGGTGCGCCAGCGCGTGATAGGCCGGCATGTCCGGCACCTGCACGATCACCACGAAATCCGGGCCAGGAGACACCCGGTAGCACTGCCGCACCGCGGCTTCCTCCAACATGTGTTGCTCGAATTCGGCCAGCCTCTCGGCGGCCTGGACATCCAGGGTGATCTCGACGATGGCCGTCAGCGTGCTGCCGAGGCGGTCCGGGTCGAGCAGGGCCACCTGGCGTGCGATCACGCCTTCCTCGGTCAGGCGCCGTACCCGGCGCAGGCAGGTCGGGGGCGAGGCGTGCACCTTGAGCGCCAGATCCTGGTTGGTGAGCGCGCTGTCGCGCTGCAATTGTTCCAGGATGCGACGATCGAGGTCGTCCAGGAGCAGCGCAGGCACTTGGGAAACGGTATTTTCGTCCATTAAAGAAAAAGAAACCCGTATTGATGAAAGAAGATTTCAATACATTCATGTTAGAAAATCAACTTTCATTTTAGCCAATATATAGAAATCAAATTTCATCCCATACGACGCACAATGCGGGTTCCATTCTTAAGGAGCAAGGCTCATGTGCGGTATTGTTGGCGCAGTCGCCCAGCGCGACATCACTCCGGTGCTGGTGGAAGGCCTGCGTCGGCTGGAATATCGGGGTTACGACTCCTGCGGCGTGGCCGTCTACATGGACGGGCACCTGCGCCGCACGCGCAGCACGCAGCGCGTCTCCGAGCTGGGTGAGCAGGTGGCCGCTGACGGCCTGGCTGGTTTCACCGGCATTGCGCATACCCGCTGGGCCACGCATGGCGTGCCGGCCACCTTCAATGCCCACCCGCACTTCTCGGCCATCGGCCAGGACGAGCCGCGCATTGCCCTGGTGCACAACGGCATCATCGAGAACTACGTCGAGCTGCGTGCCGAGTTGCAGGAAGCCGGCTTCACCTTCGAGAGCCAGACCGACACGGAAGTGATCGCCCACCTGGTCAACCATCTCTACAACGGTGACCTGTTCGAGGCGGTCCAGCAGGCGGTCAAGCGCCTGCATGGTGCTTACGCGATCGCCGTGTTCTGCCGTGACGAGCCGCACCGCGTGGTGGGTGCGCGCCAGGGTTCGCCTCTGGTGGTGGGGCTGGGCAAGGGTGAGAATTTCCTGGCCTCGGATGCACTGGCCCTGGCCGGCACGACCGACCAGATCATCTATCTGGAAGACGGCGACGTGGTCGATCTGCAGCTGGCACGCGTGTGGATCACCGACCAGCAGGGCAAGCCCGTCGATCGCACCGTGCATACCGTGCAGGTGCACACCGGCGCGGCCGAGCTCGGTCCGTATCGCCACTACATGCAGAAGGAAATCTTCGAGCAGCCGCGCGCCGTGGGCGATACCCTGCAGGACATCGAGAGCGTGACGCCGGAGCTCTTTGGCGATGGTGCCTATGCTGTCTTCAAGGATATCGACCGCCTGCTCATCCTGGCCTGCGGCACCAGCTACTATGCCGGTCTCACCGCCAAGTACTGGATCGAATCGCTGGCCCGCATCCCGGTGTCGGTGGAAATCGCCAGCGAGTACCGCTACCGCGACAGCGTGCCCAACCCCAAGACCCTGGTCGTCACCATCTCGCAATCGGGCGAGACGGCCGACACCCTGGCCGCGCTCAAGCATGCCCGCTCGCTCGGCATGGAGCACACGCTGACCATCTGCAACGTGTCCACCAGCGCCATGGTGCGCGAGTGCAAGCTGAACTACATCACGCGTGCCGGGGTGGAAATCGGCGTGGCCTCGACCAAGGCCTTCACGACCCAGCTGACCGCGCTCTACCTGCTGACGCTGACCCTGGCCCAGGTGCGCGGCCAGATCGACGATAAGGCCCAGGCCGAAGCCCTCAAGGCGTTGCGCCACCTGCCAGTGGCCATCAGCGCCGTGCTCGCCCTGGAACCGCAGATCATGGCCTGGGCCGATCGCTTCGCCAGCAAGGAAAACGCCCTTTTCCTGGGCCGCGGGATGCACTACCCGATCGCCATGGAAGGCGCGCTCAAACTGAAGGAAATCAGCTACATCCACGCTGAAGCCTACCCGGCCGGCGAACTCAAGCATGGCCCCCTGGCCCTGGTGACCGAGCACATGCCGGTCGTGACCATCGCGCCGAAGGATGCCCTGCTGGAGAAGCTCAAGTCCAACATCCAGGAAGTGCGCGCGCGCGGCGGCGAAATGTATGTCTTCGCCGATGCCGACAGCAAGATCGCCACCGAAGACGGCATGCATGTCATCCGCATGCCCGAGCACTACGGCATGCTCTCGCCCATCCTGCACACCATTCCGCTGCAGCTGCTGGCCTATCACACTGCCTGCGCCCGCGGCACCGATGTGGACAAGCCCCGCAACCTGGCCAAGAGCGTGACGGTGGAGTGAGGAAGGGCTGAGGACGGGAGAAGGCATGTCATGCTGGTGATCCCGCCTTGAAACACCGATCGCTTCCTTGAACGGAAAAGGGCCGCCCCAAAGCGGCCCTTTTCCATTGGCCCGGCGGTTTCGCCCGGAGAAGGGAGGACGGGCCTGAACGCAGGCCCGGATGGTTTCCGGTTTTTCCGGGAACGCATCGCTTCATGGCGCATCGGTTTGAGAAAAACCTGGGTTTATCCCTTCGCGGATATTGCTGCAGCAATAACAAAACAGAAGCCCGGACTTCTGAATAAAACCGGTGGGTCTGATTGCCCATATGGTTCCACTCAGGTAAAACCAGAAAGGCAGGACAAGGAACGGCACGGGTTTCAGGCTATGCGTTTCCTCAAACTCTTCGCCAGCGAATCTTGATATTGTCTCGTATATCGTGTGCCGCCACCCGGCGGGGCTTGGCCGATTCCGCCATGGGTATTCTCGCGCCTGTGGCTCGGTGCGCCCTGCTCTGTTCAGGGGCGCCGTTCGATTGCATGGTGTCATCTATTCAGTAAGTCAGCAGGGACTTGAACTGATATTCAAAAGGATGAGCTGGATGATCATGACTAAATATAAATTCCACACCATCATTTTCCGGGCCATTCCAGATCATTGCACCGGGAATGAATAGTTCCCGTCTGGCATCCAGAATGGTTCCTCTATCGCGGCGCCCACCCTCCTGCCCTGGAGGGGGCGTCCGCCTTGTCTTGAATACCGCTTAGTTCAATTCTCCGGATTCCCGGGTTGCTGGTTCGGCCCGGGAGGGCGGCCTTTTATGGGGCAGGCGTACTGCTGGTGCCTGGGGGCTGACTATTTGTGAAATCCGGAGCGTTTCAATCTGTGTTGATCGCCACGTGCTGTCTGACGCTAATTTCAACAGGGGTAGGGAAATGAAAGAGAAGCAAGCCACAAGCCCTCAGCGGAGGGGTTTTCTGAAGATCATACCGGCGGCGGCAGTCACTGCCGTCGGGGCCTCCACAGCGGCTCATGCTTTGCCTGGCGCACCCGGGTCGGTCGATGCGTTGTCCGATCTGCCACGCGAAGCCAGCGATTATCTGCCAGTTTTTTTCAATGACCAGGAATATGCCTTCATAAAAAGCGCGGTGGACCTGCTTATTCCCGAGGATGAGCTGGGACCTGGGGCGATCGCGGCGGGCGTGCCGGTGTTCATCGACCGTCAGATGGAGACGCCTTACGGCCACGGTCAGCTGTGGTACATGAAGGGACCTTTTCATCCCGAGATCATGAAGAGCACGCCGACGCTCGGCTATCAGCTCAACATGACGCCTCGCGATATCTACCGCTCCGGTATTTCCGCCCTGAACAAGTGGTGCAGCAAGAATCACGGGAAATCCTTCGCGGATCTGGATTCCGGCAAGCGCAGTGAGGTGCTGACCCTTTTGAGCGATGAAAAGCTTGAGTTCGGTGACGATGATGTCCCGGCCGGCGTCTTTTTCTCGCAGCTCTGGGAGAACACGAAAGAAGGCTTCTTCGCGGATCCGATGTACGGCGGTAACCGGGATATGGCCGGTTGGAAGATGGTGGGATTCCCCGGGGCAAGGGCGAGTTATCTGGATTGGGCGGACAAGTACAACGTCGAGTATCCGCTCGGGCCCGTCTCGATCATTCCCAAGAAAATCTAACTGCTAAGGAAACGAAATGGCCATTCAGAAAGAAAAGGTCAACGTCGTGCTGGTCGGCTTTGGCTGGACGGGCGCGATCTTTGGCGAGCAGTTGACTGCTGCCGGACAGACGGTCGTTGCATTGGAGCGCGGCCACATGCAGCAGACCTCGACAGACGCCAAGTTTCCCCAGGTGGCGGATGAACTCAACTATGGAGTGCGGGGCAAGCTGTTCCAGCCGCTGGCCAAAGACAGCCTGACGATACGTCATGATGTCGGTCATACGGCAGTGCCTTACAGGCAGTATGGCTCTTTTCTGCTCGGCAACAGCGTAGGGGGTGCCGGGCTGCACTGGAACGGTATGTTTTACCGTTACCTGCCCAATCAGCTCCGCCTGAAGAGTTTCTATGAAGAAAAATACGGCAAGGGCATCGTCCCGGAAGGGATGTATCTGCAGGACTACCCGGTAAGTTATGAAGAGCTCGAACCCTATTTCGCCAAGTTCGAAGAGGTCTGTGGTGTGTCCGGGCAGGCCGGCAACCTGAAGGGCGTCAAGCTCAAGGGCGGCAACCCTTTCGAAGGCTGGCGCTCCACCGAGTTTCCAAACAAACCCCTGATAAACAGCTATGCCTCCGACCTGTTCCGCAAGGGCTGTGAGGAATTGGGATATTCACCCTACCCGGCCCCGGCAGCCAATGCCTCGGCACCCTATACCAACCAGTACGGGGTCCGTCTCGGTCCCTGTAATTACTGCGGATTCTGTGAAAAATTCGCCTGTTATAACTATTCCAAGGCGTCTCCTCAGACCACCATTCTGCCGGTACTGTTGCAACGGCAGAATTTCGAGTTGAGAACCAATGCGAATGTGGTGAAGATCAATACCGATAGCGAAAAGAAAATCGCTACTGGCGTGACCTACGTCGATGGGCAGGGACGCGAGGTGTTCCAGCCGGCAGATATCGTCATCCTGAACGCGTTTGCCATCCATAACGTACGGCTGCTGCTGTTGTCGAAGATCGGCCAGCCTTACGATCCCGTTTCGCAGACCGGCACCCTGGGGCGCAGCTATGCCTACCAGCGTGACGTGAGCATCAAGGTGGTCATGCCTGCCGGGACCAAGCTGAATACTTTCATCGGCACCGGGGCCGGTGGCGTGGCGATGGATAACTACAACGAAACGACCTTCGACCATTCCGGCCTGGGTTTCCTGGGCGGGGCAAGCATCCGTACCAGCATTCATGGTGGACGGCCCATCCAGCAGACGCCGACGGAAGCCGGTTCGGCAAAATGGGGCAGTGGCTGGAAAAAGGCCACCCAGGAGGGCTATCAGCGGATTTTCTCGATAGGGATTTCCGGCTCCGTGATGTCCTATCGGAACGCCTACCTCGACCTGGACCCGACCTATACCGACAATCTTGGCCTGCCTCTGTTGCGCATGACCTTCAACTGGCATGCCAATGAAAACAAGGTCGCCAACTACCTGATGAACAAGATGGCGTTCGTCGGACGCGCCCTGGGCGGTAAGGTGGAGTATGAAGATTTCGCGCTGGATGCGCCGTACGACACCAGAAAATACCAGAGCACGCACAACACGGGCGGCGCGATCATGGGTGACGATCCCAGGACCAGTGTGGTGAACAAATACCTTCAACACTGGGATGTGCATAACCTGTTTGTGTCCGGCGCAAGCGCTTTTCCGCAGAACGTGGGCTACAACCCGACGGCTCTGGTAGGGGCCTTGGCCTATTTTTCTGTCTCCCACATCGTCGAAAAATATCTTCCCAAACCGGGCATGATGGTTTGATGGCTACAAGGAAAACGTCATGAGGATCATCAGGAATCTGGTCTTGTTCGTTATTCTGGCGGCCATCTTGGTTGTCGGGTTTTTCTACTTCTACAAAGGAAGCGAATCCACCATTCAGCCCACCTCCAAGCTTTCCAAGGACGAGCTGATCCTGAAGGGAAAGTACCTGGCGCGGGTCGGTGACTGTATGGCCTGTCACACCAGTGACAAGGGCAACTTTGCCGGTGGTGTCGGTCTGGACTCAGGTACGCCGGTTGGCTTTATCTATCCGAGCAATATCACGCCTGACAAGGAGACCGGCATCGGGAACTACAGTCTGCAGGATTTCGACAATGCGTTCAGGTATGGGATCAGGAAGTCCGGCGCAAGCCTCTATCCCGCCATGCCTTACCCATCCTTCGCCTCGGTATCGAGCGAGGACGTTGAGGCCCTCTATACCTACTTCATGCATGACGTGAAGCCGGTCAACAATGTCGTTCCCGGCCCATCGGGGTCCTGGCCGTTCAACATGAACTGGCCCATCAATGCCTGGCGTCTGCTGTTCGCACCGGATGTCACAGGCATGGTGGCCTTCAAGGAGGATGCGAATCAGCTCCTGCGCGGCGCCTACCTGGTGGAAGGTCTGGGGCACTGCGGCACCTGCCACACCCCCCGGAATGACGCCATGATCCAGGTCGCGTTTGCGAACGACAAGGAGGGGCGCTTTCTGTCGGGAGGCGGATCGCTGGAGGGCTGGAATGCCGTCAACCTGCGTGGCAACAATATGGATGGCCTGGGCCGGGTGAGCCAGGAAGACCTGGTACAGCTGCTTAAGACCGGCCGGAACAATCAGTCCGCCGTGTTTGGCCCCATGGCGGAAGTGGTTGAGGACAGCCTTCAGCATCTCACCGACCGGGATATTGCTGCCATTGCCACTTATCTGAAGTCGCTGGCGCCCAGCGTGCCTGACGGGGCGGTATACAAATACAACCCCGCCACGCAAGAAGCGCTGTCGCAGGGCCGCGTGGATGTGCCGGGAGCGCTTACCTTCCTGAACAACTGTGCCGGCTGCCACCGTACCGACGGCAAGGGCTATGCCCAGACCTTTCCGGCGCTGGCGGGCAATGCCTCCATCATGAACAGCAATGCCGATTCTGTGATCAGCATGGTTCTGCGTGGCAGTCAGATGCCTGGCACCGCAGGAGCGCCTACCAAGTATGCGATGCTTGGATTCGCCTGGCGCCTGGATGACAAGGAGGCGACCGACCTCGTCAACTTTGTGCGCAACAGCTGGGGCAACAGTGCGAGGCCCGTCACCGAGGAGGAGGTGGCATCGCTGCGCAAGAAGTTCGTCACGCCCGAGATGCTGAATTGGCAGCAATCGGCGAGCAATGACGTCGTTCTCCCGAACGAGCAATAAAGCCATGTGGATGGCGGGGCGAGCCTCTTACGCTCACCCCGCCAGTCCGGGACTCTAGCCAGGCGCGTGCAGGCAGCCCCGCCGATGGCCCGGGCCGATCCGCGCTGCCCGGTCAGGACGTTCCTGGTCGCTGCGGGGGCTGCGTTACTGCGCTTGCATTTCCTTCTTTTTCTTCTCTTCCTTCTCTCCATCGTAGTGGGACTTGATGGCGAGAAACATGAACGTAGCCAAGACGACGAGCTTGAACGTACCGAAGATTACAGGGACCCAAAAATTCATCATTTCCTCAAAACGCTGCTTCAGCAGCTTCATTGACTACGCGTGGGCCAGGCAGGACAAAACGAACGATCGCCGTGCGCCCCACGAAAAGCATCAGCCCGAGTCCGGCGAGTCCGGGATCATGCTGCTCGATCCCTTCTTGCGCTCCGGGGTTGAAGAACACCGACTCTCCGCATCCAGACAAACACGGCACGACCCGCGCGCTCGGCAGTAGTGGCAGAGAAAGCCCGGAGGCTTTCTTCCACGTACTCACTGTGTGGGAGCCAGCGCATCGCAACGTGAATGCGGCAGGGAGTGGGGAGAGTGGTGCCAGCTTCCCTGCAAACGGTTTGATTTTAGCGCTTAGATCCCTGCAAGTTGCTGAATGCTTGATCTTGTATGCTTTTTGTAGCGTAATAAGGCCGTACAGAATTCCGTGCCTCAGGGCGAAAACGC
>JAEWJD010000063.1 GCA_023386765.1 Pseudomonadota bacterium
TTTTCCAATGCCAGCCGCTCGCGCAGCGACGCGGCCGGCTGGTGCGGATGCCAGCGCCCGCCCACGAAACTCTTGTCCAGGTGGATATGGCCATCGACCAGTCCAGGCAATACCAGCTGGCCACCCAGATCGACGGTCTCGATGCCGGCACAGGCCGGCCGCTCGTGCGCCAGGGCGGCAATGCGCCCCTGGCGCACCACAATGTGCAGCGGCGCGCCCTGCGCGTCCACTGCGTTCAAGAAAATACGCTCGTTCATCGGGGCCTCCAGACCGACGCCGCCCTCCTGGCGGCGTCCTGCAAAAGCTGTAACCCTACGAGCCCGCCGCGATGCAGACAAATTAATTGTCCGCATCCCTGGCAGTGGATTTGGCACTGGCGAGCGGCGTGATCACCGCAAGGGCTGGCCGCGCAGCTGCCAGGCGACCCACCACGACAGGCCCACCGCCACCGCCGCCACCAGATACACCACGTCCAGCCCCCAGGCCGCGGCGACCGCGCCCAGCACCGGGCCGGTCAGGCCCAGCGAGATATCCAGGAAAGCCACATAAGCCCCCATCGCCACGCCACGGCTCTGTGGTGGCGCACGACGCACAGCCTCCACGCCAAAACCCGGGAAGGCCAGCGAGTAGCCGAAGCCGGTCAGCGCCGCACCGGCATAGACCATCACCGCGTCAGCGGCCCCCCAGATCAGCAACAGCCCGATCGCCTCGATCACCACGCACACCATCGCCACGCGCGCGCCGCCCAGCTTGTCGGGCAGATGCGCGAAACCCAGGCGGGCGCCGATGAAGGCCACGCCAAAGGCGGTAAAGGCCAGCGACGCGTTGTCCCATTGGCGGGCGGCAAACAACAGGGCGATGAAGGCCGTCAACACGCCAAAGCCGATGCTCGACAGCGCCAGGCCCAGGCCCGGCCGCCAGACCGCGCCAAGGACTTTGTAGAACGGCGTGCGGCGCACGGCCGTCGGCGCCACCCCGGGCAGCCCCAGCACCATGACCAAGGCCAGCAGCGGCGCCGCCGCCGTCGCCAGCGAGATCCCGGCAAAACCGTACAGACCGTTGATCCAGGTACCCAACGGGGCCCCCACGGCATAGGCGCCGTACATGGCAATACCCACCCAGGCCATGACGCGGCCCGCATGCTGAGGCCCGATGCGGCCCATGCCCCAGCTGAATGCGCCGGTGACGATCAGGCTTTCCCCGCAACCCAGCAATACCCGGGCCAGCAACAGGATCCACAGCGACAGGGTGGGCACCCCCAGGAAAGCCAGCGACGCGAGATAGGCCAGGCCCGACAGCGCCGCCACCAACAGGCCGCTGATGATGGCCCGCCGGGCACCCCGCATGTCGGCCAGGTTGCCCGCCCAGGCCCGCGACAGCAGCGCGGCGGCGAACTGCGCCCCGATCACCACGCCCACCAGCAGCGGGCCCATGCCCAGGCTTTGCTCCACATGCAACGGCAATACCGGCAATGGCAGGCCGACCGTCAGGAAGGCGATAAAGACCGCCACCGCCAGCGGCAGCAACTGCTGTCCGATGCGTGGCGCGTGGGCAGCAGCAGCCGTCCCACGAACAGAAACAGACATCACTCTCTCCAAATATGAGCTTTTACTCGGTATTTGAAATAATATGAGTGATTACTCGCATTGAATACTCGCCTTCGGAGACCCCATGCCATCGCTGCCCCAGCCCCGCAGAATCCCGCGCCAGGCCCGCTCGCGGGCGCTGGTGGAGGCCATTCTCCAGGCAACGGCTCGCGTTCTGGCCGAGCGCGGCTACGCCGGCACCAACACCAATCTGGTCGCCGAACGGGCCGGCGTGAGCGTCGGCTCGGTGTATCAGTATTTCCCCAACAAGGATTCGCTGGTGACGGCCCTGCACGAGCGCCATGCGGCGCAGATGCAGGAGGCCATCGAGCAGGTATTGGCGGCCAGCCGGACGCAGGATCTGCGCGAGAGCCTGGCGGCCATCGTGCACGCCCTGTTGGCGGCGCACCGGGTCGAGCCCGAGTTGCACCGCGTGCTGGAGCAGGAGTTTCCTTTCTTCGACGCGCCGCGCGAGCAGAGCCCGGCCGATCGCGGCATCTTCCAGCACGTGCGCCAGTTGCTGGAGCGCCACCGCGCACAGCTGCGCCAGCCCGACCTCGACCTGGCCACCTGGATGGTGCTGCAGACCATGGAATCCCTGGTGCACGCGGCAGTGATTCCGCCAACCCCCGGCCATGCGCCCGCAGCCGTCGAGCAGGCCATCGTGGACATGCTCGCGGCCTATCTGCTGGGCGCGCCGGGCCAGGCCTGACTTACTGCGTGGCGATCTGCTTGTCGCGGATCAACGCCCCCCAACGCTCGTAATCCTGCTTGATGCGCTCGCCCATCTGGGCCGGATCCTCGTAGTGGGCAATGGCCCCCACGTTCAGCAGTTTTTCCTGGATCTCGGGTTGCGCCAGGATGTCCTTCATCTCGGCAGCAATGCGTTCGACCACCGGAGCAGGCGTACCGGCCGGCGCCAGCAAACCACCCCATGACACCGCGTCATAGCCCTTGAAGCCCTGTTCGGCGATGGTCGGCACCTGCGGCAGCACCTTGATACGCTCGGGCGAGCCGATGGCGATGGCGCGCAGCTTGCCTGCCTGCACATGCGGCAGCGCCGCCACCAGGTCGGCGTACATCACCGGCACCTGCCCGCCGATGGTGTCGGTGATCGCCGGCACCCCACCCTTGTAAGGCACGTGCTGCATCTTGAAGTCACCCATTTGCTTGAGCAGCTCCATGCTCAGGTGGCCGAAGCTGCCAACGCCGGAGCTGGTGTAGTTCATCGGCGTCTTGGCGGCCTTGGCGTGCGCGATCAGCGAAGCCAGGTCGGTCACCTCGGGCAACAGATCCGGATTCACCACCACCACGATGGGCAGGTCATACACCGTGGCCACCGGCGTGAAGTCCTTCAAGGTGTCATACCGCACATTGGAGTAGAGATGCGGTGCCAGCAGGGTGGGCGTGGCCAGCGTCATCAGGGTATAGCCGTCAGGCGCGCTGTTGGCGGCCTGGGTGGCCGCGATCGTGCCGGACGCACCCGGGCGGTTCTCCACCACGATGGTCTGCTTGAGGCGTTCGCCCAGTTCCTGCCCGACCAGCCGCGAGGCGGTGTCGGTCGGGCCGCCCGCCGGGAACGGCACGAACAGCCGGATCATCTTGTCGGGCCATTCGGCTGCCTGGGCCGGTGCCAGTCCGGCAGCCAGGGACGCCGCGGCCAGGCCGAGCAGCAGTTGGCGGCGCGTGGCGCGCCAGGTCGAAGTGATGGGAACCCGCATGTTGTCTCCTAATGAAAATGCAACGACCCCACCTTGTCGGGCGGGATCGGGGTCAGGCCTCGGGTGGGCCGTCCGGCAGCGTCAGCACGCCGGCTTGTTGCAACTCCAGCAACTCGGCATCGCTCATGGCGAGCAGTTGCTGCAGCAACTCGCGCGTGCCCTCGCCCAGCGTGGGCGGCGCACGACGGATGGGCAGCCGTTCGCCATCCAGGCGAACCGCCGGTGCGAACACCGGCGTGCTACCCACGACAGGGTGGGGCATGTCCTGCACCAGTCGGCTGCGCCGGCTGCGCTCGCAGGTCAGGGCTTCGTGCAGACCCGCGACACGGCCGCAGGGAATGCCGGCCTCTGTCATGCGTTGCAAGAGCAGCTCGCGCGGCAAGGCGCCGATGGCCTGGCGCACCAGCGGCACCAGCGCCAGGCGGTTGCGGGCGCGCTGCACGTTGGTCGCGAAACGCGGATCTTCGACGATGTGGGGTTGTTCGATGACCTGACGGCAGAAACGGTCGAACTGCGCGTTGTTGCCGACCGCCACGATGAGCGGGCCATCCGAGGCCTCATACATGCCATAGGGCACGATGGACGGATGCGCGTTGCCGTAGCGCTCGGGGTCATGCCCGAGTTGCAAGGCATCCAACCCGTAATAGCCGGTCAGCGAGATGCCGCTGTCATACAGCGCCAGCTCGATCAGGCGGCCGCGTCCGTTGCGGCTGCGGCCATACAGCGCGGCCAGCACCGCCTGCGCCGCGCCCATGCCGGTCATCATGTC
The DNA here is from genome assembly GCA_023386765.1 of Pseudomonadota bacterium. Lineage (GTDB taxonomy): Bacteria > Pseudomonadota > Gammaproteobacteria > Burkholderiales > Burkholderiaceae_B > Bordetella. The sequence continues at coordinate 4,077 of JAEWJD010000063.1, forward strand.
GACCACCGCCACGCCGAACTTCAGCGGCGGCGAATCGGCCTCGCCGTTGATGGCCATCAGGCCGCTCTCGCCCTGCACCACCAGGTCGTAGCCGGGGCGTTTGGCTTCCGGGCCATCGCTGCCGTAACCGGCGATCACGCAATAGATCAGATCCGGCTTGAGCGCCTTGAGGACGTCATAGCCCAATCCAAGCTTCTCGGCGCCGCCATGCTTGAAGTTGTGGATCACCACGTCAAACTGCGGCACCAGCTCATGCACGATGCGGATGCCTTCGGGCGTCTGCAGGTCCAGCGTGATGGAGCGCTTGTTGCGGTTCATGCTGTTGTAGTAGGTGGTCTCGGTCTTGCCGATACGAATGCCCCAGTCGCGCGTGTCGTCGCCACGCTGCGGGTGCTCCACCTTGACGACTTCGGCGCCATAGTCGGCCAGCACCTGTCCGCACAGCGGGCCGGCAAACACCCTGGACAGGTCCAGGACGCGCACACCCTCCAGGGGAAAGTCCATGGTCGATTCCTGCGCTTGCGGTCCTTGCCCGGCCATCATCGCTCCCCCTTGCTTCGCAGCCGCACGAAATCAGCACGGCGTTTTTCCAGAAATGCGCTGATGCCCTCGCGCGACTCTTCGGTTTCCTGCGAACGCACCATGTCGCGGGCCTCCAGCTCCAGCTGCGCCTCCAGGGTGTTGCTCGGCGCGTGGCGGCACAACGCCTTGATGCGCGCCATGGCCAGCTCCGGCCCTTGCGCCAGCGCGGCCGCCAGCGTCGTGGCGGCGGCCAGCGCCTGGCCCGTCTCGGTCAGGCGGTTGACCACGCCCAACTCGGCCATGCGCGCTCCGCTGACGCGATCACCGCTCAGGCACAGCTCGGTCAGCAACTGGCGCGACAGGAATTCGGCCAGAAAGGCGGTGGCGCCGCCGTCGGGCGTCAGCCCCACCTTGACGTAGGCCACCGAAAACACGGCATCGTGGGCGGCCACCAGCATGTCGCAGGCCAGCGCCAGCGACAGTCCGGCGCCGGCGGCTGCGCCCTCGACGGCCGCGATCACCGGCTTGGGGCAGTCGCGCAGGCTGCGGATCAGATCATGCAGCGCCTCCAGGCGCTCGCGCCGCTCGGCCTGCGGCAGCTCGCGCCGCCCGGCCAGTTGCCGCAGATCCCCCCCGGAGCAGAAATGACCGCCCTCGCCCGTCAGCACGATGGCGCCGACGGCCGGATCGCGCGCCGCCTCACGCAAGGCGTCGGTCAGCCCCGCATAGAAGGCCGGCGACAAGGCATTGCGCGCCGCCACGTTGTTGTTCGACAAGATCAGCACGCCGCCCTCGCGGCGGCTCAGCAGGGCGTCGCTCATGCCGGCTGCTCCTGGCGGTCGGCCGCCATCCGGCCCAGTTGCATATAGCGCGTCAGGTGGTGATCCTGGTCGCCGAACTGATGGTCGATCATCACCAGGCGCTTGGCGTAATGCGCCAGCGGCAGCTCCCAGGTCATGCCGATGCCGCCATGCAACTGGATGCTCTCCTCGGCCACGCGGGCGCCAATACGCCCGATGCTGTATTTGGCTCCAGCCAGGGCCCGTTCGCGGGCGCCGCCATCCTCCTCGTCCATGGCCGCCGCGGCGCGGATCACCGCCGAGCGCGCCTGCTCGACCTCCAGCAGCAGATCCGCCATGCGGTGCTGCAAGGCCTGGAAACGCCCGATGGGCGCGCCGAACTGCTGACGGGTGCGCAAGTACTCCAGCGTCTGGTCCTTGACCACATCCATGACGCCCAGCGCCTCGGCACACAGCGCCAACACGCCATAGCCGCACACCCGGCGCAACAGCGACAGGCCGCCGTCCGCCTCGCCCAGCAAGGCGCTGGCAGGCAGGCGCACCCCCGACAGCGTCAGCTCGGCAGCCTGGCCGCCATCGATACGGCCATAAGGCCGTTTGATCAGCCCCGTCGCATCGCCCGGCACCAGGAACAGGCTGATACCCTGCTCGTCGTACCGCTCGCCCGCGCTGCGGGCCGACACCAGCAGCCAGTCGGCGCTGCCGCCAAAAAGCACGACCGCCTTGGCGCCATCCAGCACCCAGCCATCCCCCTCGCGGCGCGCCGTGCTCGCCACGCCGTTCAACTCATAGTGGCTGCCCGGCTCATCATGCGCCAGCGCCGCCACGGCGCGTCCCTCGATCAGGGCCTCCAGCACCGGCTGATGGACCGAGGCGCCGCTGTGCACCAGCGCCTGGCCCACGACCAGCGCACCCAGCACCGGCTCGCTCGACAGGCCCCGGCCCAGGCACTCGAAAATCACGCTGACATCAAAGCCCTGTCCGCCCAGCCCGCCTGCGACCTCGGGAAACAGCGCACCGGTCACGCCCAGCTCCGCCAACTGCCGATAGGCCTCGCGGCGATGACCCTGCTCGCCATAGGCGATGGCATGCCGCGTCTCGATGGGGTATTGCCCGGCCAGAAAGCGGTTCAGGCTGTCCGCCAACATGCGGCGGTCTTCGGTATGTTCGAAATTCATCGTCGTATTCCCTGACTTGGATCGCCTGGCTGCGGCCTACAGGCCAAGCATCATCTTGGCGATGATGTTTTTCTGGATTTCATTGGAGCCGCCGAAGATCGACAACTTGCGGCTGTTGAAGTACAGGGCGGCAGCCATTGCCGCAGCCGGATCGCCCAGAGGCTCGGCCGGCGTTTGCTCCAGCGCTTCGGGCAGAAAAGGCGCCGCGTAGACCCCCATGGCACGACGAGTGAGGCTGAGGATCTCCTGGCGGATCTCCGAGCCGCGGATCTTCAGCATCGAGCTTTCCACGCCCGGCGCGCCACCGGCCGCCACGCTGGCCAGCACACGCAGATTGGTGATCTCCATGTTCTGCAGGTCGATCTCCACCCGCGCCAGGCGGGCCGCAAACAGGGGATCTTCGGCCAGCGGCCGGCCATTGCACAGGCTGCGCCCGGCCACCGCCTTGAGCTTGTCCAGGTGCGCCATCGAATAGCCCACGCCAGCGATGTTGGTGCGTTCGTAGGTCAACAGATACTTGGCATAGGTCCAACCCTTGTTTTCCTCGCCGACCAGGTTTTCCACCGGCACCTTCACATCGGTGAAGAACACCTCGTTGACCTCATGCTCGCCTTCCAGCGTGATGATGGGACGCACCTCCACCCCGGGCGTCTGCATGTCGATCAGCAGAAAGCTGATGCCCTGCTGCGGCTTGCCTTCGCGGCTGGTGCGTACCAGGCAGAAGATCATGTTGGCGTGCTGGCCCAGGGTGGTCCAGGTTTTCTGGCCATTGACCACATAGTGCTCACCCTCGCGCACCGCGGAGGTCTTGAGCGAGGCCAGATCGGAGCCCGAGCCCGGCTCGGAATAACCCTGGCACCACCAGTCCTGGCCGTTGAGAATGCGCGGCAGCCAATGCGCCTTCTGCGCCTGGCTACCGTACTGGATCAGCACCGGGCCCAGCATGCTGACGCCGAATGGCAGGATGCGCGGCGCGGCGGCCTGGGCGCACTCATGCTCGAAGATGAATTGCTCGATCGCCCCCCAGCCCGGGCCGCCCCAGGCGCGCGGCCAATGCCCGGCCAGCCAGCCCTGCTCGTTGAGAATGGCGTGCCAGCGCTCCAGATCGGCCTTGCCCAGGCGCAGGTTGGCGCGCACCTTGTGCGCCAGATCAGCCGGCAGCCGGTCGCGCAGAAAGGCGCGGACTTCGTCCCGGAAGGCCCGTTCCTGGGGGCTGAATTGCAGTTCCATGATTGCTTCCTTCAGAAAATCTCGAACAAGGCGGCCGCGCCCATGCCGCCGCCCACGCACATCGTCACCACGCCCAGGCGCGCCTTGCGACGCCGCCCTTCGAGCAGCAGATGCCCGGCCAGGCGTGCGCCGGTCATGCCGAACGGATGGCCTACCGAAATGGCGCCGCCATCGACGTTCAGCCGCTCATCGGGGATGCCCAGCTGCTCCTGGCAATACAGGGCCTGGGAGGCAAAGGCCTCGTTCAATTCCCACAGATCGATATCGTCGACCGTCAGGCCATGGCGCTGCAGCAGGCGGGGCACCGCCAGCACCGGCCCGATGCCCATCTCGTCGGGTTCGCAGCCCGCCACGGCAAAACCGCGCAATGCGCCCAGCGGCTGCAAGCCGAGCTGCTCGGCCAGCCGTGCCTCCATCAGCACGCAGGCGCTCGCGCCATCGGAAAGTTGGGAGGCGTTGCCCGCTGTCACGAACGCGCCCTCGCCCCTGACCGGCGTCAGCGCGGCCAGCCCTTCCAGGCGGGTGTCGGGTCGGTTGCAGCCGTCGGCACGGAGGGTGACCTCCTGCTCGCTCACGGCGCCGCTCTCGCGGTCGGTCACCGCCATCACGGTGGTGACGCTGACGATCTCCTCGTCAAAGCGTCCGGCGGCCTGGGCCTGCGCCGTCTTGCGCTGGCTATCCAGGGCAAAGCGGTCCTGGGCCTCACGGGTGATGCCATAGCGACGCGCCACGATGTCGGCGGTATCGATCATGTCCATGTAAAGCGCCGGCTTGTGCGCCACGATCCAGGGGTCGCGGCCGCTGTCGCCCGGACTGCGCAGGGCCGAAATGCTCTCCACTCCACCGGCGATCATGGCCGGCGCCCCTTCGCCTACGATGCGCGAGGCCGCGAAGGCCAGGGCCTGCAGCCCCGAGGCGCAGTAACGGTTGACGGTCGTGCCGGCAATCGACAGAGGCAGTTCCGCACGGACCACGGTCTGGCGCGCCACGTTGCGCCCGGTCGTGCCTTCCGGGAAACCACATCCCAGGATCAGGTCTTCGATCTGCTGCGGGTCGACCCCCGAGCGCGCAACGGCGGCACGCACTGCGAAGCCGGCCAGCGTGGGCCCGGCAGTGATGTTGAACTCGCCACGATGCGACTTCGCCAGTGGCGTGCGGGCGGTGGAAACAATGACGGCTTGACGCAAGAGGGCTCCAGGAGAGGGCCGAAGGCAGCCCGCCCGCCAGACGCCATGCGCCGCAGGCTTGCCCCCTTCGGGATCGCGCCGGATCAGGCGCTACGGTTCAGACTATCGAAATCGCGGCCTTCGGCGACCAACTTTTCAAGCAAGGGCGCCGGGGTCCAGAACGTGGGGTCCTCGGCGGCGAAACGGCGGATGTCGGCCAGCACCGCCGCCAGCCCCTGCTGATCGGCCCATTTCATCGGCCCGCCCCGCCAGCGCGGAAAACCGTAGCCGGCCACCAGCGTCACGTCGATGTCCAGCGGCCGCAAGGCAATGCCGTCGGCCAGCACCCGGGCACCTTCGTTGACCATGGCCGCCATGTAGCGACGCATGATCTCCTCGGCACTGAAGGCGCGCGGCGTGACTCCCTTGCGGGCGCGCTCGGCCTGCACGATTTCGAGCACCTCGGGGTCGGGCTGGCCGTTGCGCGTGCCTTCCGGATAGAGATAGAAACCGCGCCCGGTTTTCTGCCCGAACCAGCCACGCTCGCACAGACGATCGGCCAGCTCGACGTAACGGATGGCCGGGTCGCGCGTGGCGCTGCGGCGCTTGCGCATGGCCCAGGCGATGTCGCCGCCGGCCAGATCGGTGACCTGGAACGGCCCCATCGGATAGCCGAATCCGCGTACCGCCGCATCGATCTCATAGGGGCTGGCGCCATCCTCGATCATGAAATCGGCGGCCTGTTTGTAGACGGCCAGCATGCGATTACCGATGAAGCCATCGCACACGCCGGCGCGCACCGGGGTTTTCTTCATGCGGCGGGCCAGCTCGAAGGCCGTGACCACCACGTCATCGGCCGCCTTGGCCGGCACCACCACTTCCAGCAGGCGCATGATGTTGGCCGGGCTGAAGAAGTGCAGCCCGATCACATCCCGGGGCCGGGAAATGGTGTCGGCCAGGGCATCGATATCCAGATAGGAGGTGTTGGTGGCAAGCACCGCTCCCGGCTTGCAATGACGGTCCAGGGCCTGGAATACCGACCTCTTGACGTCAAGATCTTCGAACACTGCTTCGATCACCAGATCGGCCTCGGCCAGCGCCCCATAATCGGTCGACAGGCCCAGGCGCGCCAGAATGGCCGCCTTGCGCGCCTCATCCAGCCGCCCCTTGGCGATCAGGCGGTCATAGACCTTCTCCACATTGGCCTGGCCGCGCGCCAGCGAGGCGTCATCGCGTTCGACCAGGGTGACCGTCAGGCCCGCATCCAGCAACGCCACGGCAATGCCTGCCCCCATGGTCCCGCCGCCAACGACCCCTACGCGTTCCAGCGTACGCGGCTGGGCGCGGCGCGCCTCGGGGATCTTGGCGGTTTCACGCTCGGCAAAAAAGGCATGCACCAGACCCGCCCGCTGCGGGCTGTCCAGGCACTGCAGAAAACGCGCGCGCTCGGCAGCCAGCCCCTCCTCGAACGGCAGCTCGACCGCTGCACGCAGGCATTCGACGATTTTCAGGGGCGAGAACAGACCACGGCTCTTGCGCGCCGTTTCTTCGGCCAGCGTATCCAGCCAGGCCAGCGCCTGCTGCGGTTCGGCGATCGACAGATCGCGGCAACGGCGCAGCGGCGCACCCGCCGCCAACAGGTCCTGCACGTAGGCCAGGCCTTCGGCGCGCACGTCATCGTGCGTGCCCAGAACGTCCACCAGGCCGGCCTCACGCGCCTTGGCCGCCGTCAGCGGCTGCCCGCCCAGCATCAGCGCAGCGGCGGCCTGCACCCCCATCAGGCGCGGGGCGCGCTGGGTGCCGCCGGCTCCCGGCAGCAAGCCCTGATTCACTTCCGGCAGGCCCAGGCGGGCCGACGCCACCGCCAGACGGTAATGCGCCGACAGGGCCACCTCCAGTCCGCCGCCCAGCGCCGGGCCATGGATGGCGGCCACCACCAGCTTGCTGCAGGCCTCGATGCGATTGCAGACCTCGGGCAGCGACGGCGGCAGCGGCGGCTTGCCGAACTCACGGATGTCGGCCCCGGCGATAAAGGCACGGCCCTGGCCCAGCAGCAGCACGGCACGTACCGCGTCATCGCGCTCGGCCTGTTCAATGGCACTCAACAAACCGGCGCGTACCGCCTGGCTCACTGCAATGACCGGCCGATTGTCTATCGTGACGACCAGCACATCGCCTTCACGCTGGCCATGCACGACGGCGGTCTCGGCCTGTTTATTCATGCTTATGTCTCCTGGGGCCTTTTCCAACAAGCCACGATTGTTGCCGCCATGCCGATTTCCAACAATTACAGGGGCGTTTGATAGACTGTCAAAAATTTTGATGCAGTGGTGGGACGGATATGGATCTCAACGCGCTGACCTTGCTGGTGGAGATCATCGACTGCGGCAACCTGAGCCAGGCGGCCCGCAAGCTCAAGATGACGCGCGCCAATGTCAGCTATCACCTGAGCCAGCTCGAGAAATCGGTAGGGGCGCAACTGGTCAAGCGCAGCACCCGCCGCGCCGAACCCACCGAGATCGGCATGCGCCTGTACGAGCATGGCCGCATTATCAAGGACGAGGCCCAATCCGCCAGCGACACCATCGCCTCGCTGGGCCAGGGCATGCAGGGCCGGGTGGGCATCAGTGTGCCCAGCGGTTATGGCCAGATCGTGATGAGCGACTGGTTCATCGAATTCAAGCGCCTCTACCCCGGCATCCAGCTCGACGTGCTGTTCGTCAATCGCACCGAGCATCTGCGCGATGACATCGACATCGCCATCCGCGTGGCCCACGAACCGCCGCAGACCGTGGTGGCGCGCCATATGGGTGACGTCCACTACGTGGTGTGCGCCACGCGCCGCTATGCCGAGCGGCACGGCCTGCCCGACACGATCGAGGCCCTGACCAAGTGCCCGCTGGTCACCACCGCCCTGGTTGGCCAGCACCTGCGCCTGAGCGCCCGGCGCAACGGCGTGCACCAGGAGGTGCTGTTGCAGCCCTCGCTCAGTTCCGAGAACTTCCCCTTCCTGCGCCAGGCCGTGCTGGCCGACCTCGGGCTGGGCCTGGTGCCCGACTATGTCGTCAAGGACAAACTCGACAGCGGTGAGGTGATCACCGCGCTGAACGACTATCACCTCAGCCTGTTCGGCGTGCATCTCTATCTGCTCTACCTGCCCAACCGCCACCAGACTCGCGCCATGCGCACCTGCGTCGACTTTCTCCTGAGCAAGGCCGCGCAGTCCGAGCATCTGCGCCCCAACACCGCCTGAAGGCACCGCGACCACCTGGGGACTGGCCTCCGGCCGACGGGGTCGTGGCCAGCTACCCCCGGCTCCAGCAAACGCATCGAAGCCGCCCCGGCTAGATCGCTCCCCGGGTCTGCGCCATGCCCGGCACGAATCCCCCCACCTGCAGGAAAACATGATCGAGCCACGGCACGGCGCCCCGGCCTCGATCCGGCACGCGCCTGCCCGAGCGCCGGCATGCCGGGCTGCCCAATTGCTTTATACATACAAACACCAATATACTTTGCCGTACATCATATATTTATATCCATACTTATTTGTCTTGTATGGAACTGATTGCCGGACTCCCGGAGGACTGCGCGCCCCGGCAATCCCGGACGCTCGCCGGCATCGGCCAGGCGTCGCCATGCGATGCATCGTTTCGCGCTGACAGGTAGCTTTGCCATGTTCAATCTGACCGCCCTCGAACTCGCCCGCATTCAGTTCGGGTTCACCATCACCTTTCACATCATTTTCCCGGCCATCACCATCGGCCTGGCTGCCTACCTGGCCGCCCTCGAAGGCCTGTGGCTCTGGAAGAAGAACCCGGTCTACAAGACGCTCTATCACTTCTGGTCGCGCATCTTCGCGGTGAACTTCGGCATGGGCGTGGAGTCCGGCCTGGTCATGGCCTATCAGTTCGGCACCAACTGGAGCCAGTACTCCGAATTTGCCGGCAGCATCACCGGGCCGCTGCTGACCTATGAAGTGCTGACCGCCTTCTTCCTGGAAGCCGGTTTTCTGGGCGTGATGCTGTTCGGCTGGAACAAGGTCGGCCCGCGCCTGCACTTTTTTTCCACCGTCATGGTGGCCCTGGGCACGCTGATCTCGGCCACCTGGATCCTGGCTTCGAACAGCTGGATGCAGACCCCCCAGGGCCACGAGATCATCGATGGCGTCGTGGTGCCGGTGGATTGGCTCGCCATCATCTTCAACCCCTCCTTCCCCTATCGCCTGGCCCACATGGTGCTGGCGGCCTTCATCGCCACCGCCCTGATGATCGCCGCCTCGGGCGCCTGGCACCTGCTGCGCGGGCGGCGCAGCCCCGAGGTGAAGACCATGTTTTCCATGGCCCTGTGGTCGTTGCTGTTGAGCGCACCGCTGCAGGTCCTGGTGGGTGATCTGCATGGTCTTAATACGCTCAAGCACCAGCCGGCCAAGCTGGCCGCCATGGAAGGCCACTGGGAGAACCGCCCCGGCGAAGGCGTGCCGCTGATTCTTTTCGGCTGGCCCGACATGCAGGCCGAGGAGACCCGCTACAAGATCGAGATCCCGCGACTGGGCGGCCTCATCCTGACCCATGAATGGGACGGCCAGTACCCCGGCTTGAAGTCCTTCCCACGCGCCGACCGGCCCAACGCCACGATTGTTTTCTGGACCTTCCGCCTCATGGTGGGCCTGAGCATGCTGATGCTGCTGCTGGCCTTGCTGGCCGCCTGGAAGCACTGGCGCGGCACCGCCCACCAGTCCCGCGCACTGCAACGCTTCGCGCTGCTGATGGGGCCGTCCGGCCTGATCGCCCTGCTGGCCGGCTGGTACACCACCGAGATCGGCCGCCAGCCCTGGGTGGTCTATGGGCTGATGCGCACTGCCGACGCCGTGTCCAACCACTCGGCCCTGACGCTGTCGGTCACGCTGATCGTGCTGCTGGTGGT
>JAEWJD010000123.1 GCA_023386765.1 Pseudomonadota bacterium
CGCCCATGGATCTGACTTTCGAGCATGTCATCAAACAATTCGGCGACCTTCGGGTCGTCGATGATTTTTCCCGCCGCTTTCACAGCGGCGAGCTGGTCGCGCTGGTCGGGCCCTCGGGCTGCGGCAAGTCCACGCTGTTGCATCTGGCTGCCGGGCTGGAACGCCCCTCTGATGGGCGCATCCTGGCCGATGGCCAGCCGCTGCGCGGCCCCGATCCCAGCCGCACCCTGGTGTTCCAGGAGCACGCGCTCTATCCCTGGCTGACCCTGCGGGACAACGTGGCCCTGGCGCTGGAGTTCCAGCGCGTGGCGCGCCGCCAGGCCCGCGAGCAGGCTGATGGCTGGCTGGCCCGCGTCGGGCTGGATGGCTTCGAATCCTATTACCCCCATCAGGTTTCGGGCGGCATGCGCCAGCGTGCCGCGCTGGCGCGCGCCTTCATTGCCGAGCCGCGCACGCTCCTGCTGGACGAGCCTTTCGGCGCCCTGGATGCGTTGACCCGGCTGACGCTTCAGGACGTTCTGCGCCAACTGCTGCGGCAACACCGGCCCACCGTGTTGCTGGTGACCCATGACGTCGATGAAGCGCTGTTCCTGGCAGACCGCATCCTGGTGTTCTCGCCGCGGCCGGCGCGCGTGCTGCGCGAATTCCACCTTGGGCAACGGCCCCGCTCCCACGACCTGGCCGGCCTGGCCGCTGAAAAGCGCGAGATCCTGAACCTGCTGGGCATCGACGTCGCCGCGCGCGCCTGATTATCCCGAACCCCCACCCTTGATCGCGCGCCCTGCGCCGTCTTCTGGAGTCTTTGCATGAAACTCAAATCCTGGATCACGCTGGCCGCCGCGCTGGCGGTGGCCGCTCCCGCGTGGGCTGCCGATACCTTTCGCGTGGGCTATCTGCGCGTCATGGACGATGCCCAAGCCATGGTCGCTCAGGAAGGCGGCTTCTACGAGAAGGCCGGGCTGAAGACCGAGCTGGTCGAATTCAAGTCCGGCACGGATCTCATCAAGGCCATCGTCGGTGGCCAGCTCGACATCGGCGTGCTGGGTTTCACGAAAGCCGTGGCCTGGGCCTCCAAAGGCGCGGATCTGAAGGTGGTGGGAGGCGCGCAACAGGGCTACCACTCGCTGTTGGTACGCAACGACAGCGGCATCCGCGACATCGCCGGTCTCAAGGGCCGCGTGCTGGCCTCGCAATCGGAGGGCAGCACGGCCGACGTGGTGCTCAAGGGCGTGGTGCTGAAAGAAGGCGGTCTGAGCGCCGACGACGTCAACGTGATGGGCGTCAGCCCGGCCGTGGCCGTGCAGTCATTGGTGGGCAAACGGGCCGATGCCGCCTTCCTGTTCGAGCCCTATGACCGCATCGCCCAGCTGGTGGCACCGGTGACGCAAATCTACGAAGTCGGCCAGAGCTGGCCGTTCCCCTGCATGGTGGTCATCACCTCGGGCGAGACACTGGCCAAACGCAAGGACGATGTCTGGAAAGCGCTTGACGCGCAACGCGAAGCGATTGCCCTGCTGCAGCAACAACCCGAGGAGGCCGCCGGCCTGATCGCCGACTATTTCATCGCCGAACCAACGCTCAAGACCCTTTCGCGCGGTGAGCTGCCACGCGAGACGGTGATCGCCGAAGCCATTCGCACGCAGGTGTTCACCGCCTCGCTGAACGAGGCGGATACCCGCCGCATGCAGGAGATCGCCGATATCCTGCAGGCCCAGGGCTCGCTCAAAACGCGTGATGGCAAGCCCTATGAGGTTGCTTCCATCCTGGATCTGTCCTGGCAAGAGGCGCGTCAACCTTGAGTACAGTGCAACGTATGACCGGCCCGCGCAAGCACCTGGCCAGTGTGCTGGGCGTGGCGCTGATCCTGCTGTTGTGGCAGGTCGCGGCCTGGAGCCTGCCGGATTTTCTCATGCCAGGTGTGCCGGCCGTGCTGTGGCGCCTGGCCGATGAGATCGGCACCAGCAGTTTTCACCAGGCACTGGCCGGCACGCTCAGCCGGCTGGGCGCCGGCTATGGACTGGCGCTCCTGGCCGGTATCGGTTTCGGCCTGCTGGCCGCCTTGCTGTCGTTCTTTCGTGAGGTGCTGCGCAGCGCCATCGTCATCCTGCAGGCCATCCCCTCGATTGCCTGGGTGCCGCTGTTTCTCATCCTGATGGGATTCGGCAGCGCGCCCATCATCGTGGTGGTGGCGCTGGCGGCGTTTTTCCCGGCTGCCCTGAGCGTGATGAATGCCACCGAGTCGGTCCAGCGCGTGCATGTGTCGGCGGCCCGCGTGATGGGAGCGACCCCTTGGGGGTTGCTGCGGCGGGTCTATCTGCCGGCGGTGATGCCGGAGCTGATCACCGGGGCCCAGCTGGCGTTCGGTAATGCCTGGCGCGCCTTGATCTCGGCCGAGATGCTGATCGGCTTTGGCAAGGGGCTGGGCCGGTCGCTGGCCTATTCGGGCGAGATTGCCGACATGACGGGCGTGATGGCCAACATCCTGGTCATCGCCGTGCTGGCGGCGCTGATCGATCAACTGGTGCTGGAGAATCTCAAGCACCGTCTGCTGCGCTATCAGTATGTCTGAGACGCGCTGCCGGGCAGGGTGGGGCGTATGGATGGCGGCGCTGGCGCTGATGCTGTCAGCCGGCGCGTGCGCGTCCGCCGGGCCATTTGCCCAGGCCCAGGCACGGGGCGAGCTGCGCGTGGGGGTGCCGGCGATGGCGGATGCGCAGCGCGCCCGCACGCCGCACGGCCTGGGACCACTGGCTGCCGAGCGGCTGGCGCAGGCCCTGGGGCTGCCGCTGGCGCTGCAGACGTTGGCGGCGGATCAGGCCGCTGACGCGCTGGCCCAAGGGCGGGTCGATGTGGTGCTGCTGGCTGGTGCGCAAGCTGCCGGCGCGGCACCCCGGCAAGCCTGGGTAGCGGCACGCTATCAACCGCAGCCGCGCGCGGTGATCCGCAGCGATACGCCTTTGCGCGACTGGCAAGAGGCCCGGGGCCATCGTGTGTGCATGGCGCGGGCCAATCAGCCCGCGCGCGCGCTAGCGTCCAGCCAGGGGGCGGTGCTGCAGGAATACGAATTGCCCTCCGAGGCCCTGGTGGCCGTGCGCGAAGGCCGTTGCGACATCGGCCTGATCGACGATGCCGCCTGGCAGACCCTGATGCAGCTTCCCGAATGGCGCAAGTTTTCTGCCAGCCTGCCGCTGGCGGGGCCGCATGCCGAGCCGGGCTGGCTGGTGCCGGCCACCGAGCAGGCCTGGCTGGCGCGCGAGATGCGGCTGTGGCAGGGGCGGGGCGTCTGGCGCGAGCTGGCCGACCGCTGGGCGCGCGAAGTCGCCTTCGATGTCTATCTGGATCAGGACGGCATCGACTGCCACGGCTAGGTCTGCCCGCGCCGTTACAATGCCGGGGTATGACGCAGACTCTCGCCGCCGCCTGTTCCTTCGAAGAAGACATCAAGAAAAGCCGTTTTCTCGGCCATGCCAGCCCGGTGGCCAGCGTGGACGAAGCCATGGCTTTCTTCGCCCGCCACAGCGTGCCCGAGGCGACCCACAACTGTTGGGCCTACCGCATCGGCCAGAACTACCGCTACAACGATGATGGCGAGCCGGGCGGCACGGCAGGGCGCCCCATTCTGCAGGCCATCGATGGCCAGGGGCTGGACCGCGTGGCGGTGCTGGTAGTGCGCTGGTTCGGGGGGATCAAGCTGGGCGCCGGGGGGCTGGTGCGTGCCTATGGCGGTTGCGCGGCCAACTGCCTGCGCGCGGGCGAATACCTGGATATCATCGCCACCAGTCAGGTGCGTTGCCGCTGCGGTTTCGCGGAACTGGCTTTGCTGCGGGCGCGGCTGGCGCCGGCCGGTGCCGTCATCCTGCAGGAGGAGTTCGACGCCGACGGCGTGCAGCTCACGCTGGAGATTCCCGATGCCGCGCTGGCGGCGCTGCAGGCCGTGGCCGCCAATATCACGCGCGGCCAGTCAGGCTGGGAAGTGCTCGACGCCGAGGCGGGCTGAGCCGCCCCGGCTGGCCGTTCAGGCCTTGTCGTCGGCGTCGTTCTCGGCCTGGGCGATCTCGCGATGCACCTCGGCCATGTCCAGGCCCTTGACCTTGCCCAGCAGCTCGTCGAGCTGGCCTGCGCTCAGGGCGCCGGGCTGCGAGAACAACAGCACTTTTTCACGGAATACCATCAAGGTCGGGATCGAACGGATGCCCAGCGCGCCGGCCAGTTCCTGTTCGACGTCCGTGTTGACCTTGGCGAAGGTGACGTCGGGGTGCTGCTCGGCGGCCTGCTCGAAGACCGGGGCGAAGCCACGGCACGGGCCGCACCACGGGGCCCAGAAGTCGATGATCAGGGTGCCGTCAGGGGTGATGGCATCCTGGAAGGTGTCTTTGGTGAGTTCAACAATGC
>JAEWJD010000130.1 GCA_023386765.1 Pseudomonadota bacterium
GTGGGCCGACCCGGACCATCGATCGGCGAACTGGCACGACGTTGCCCGAAGGGGCTGGCGCAATTGTTGTATTTAGGCCCCGGCGGCCTGATACGCCTGATGAATACGCTGCCAGGCGGCCTCGCCCTGCTCGCCCGCCACCTTGCGCAGGGAACGCCGCAGGCGTTGCAGATTGGCCTGACGCTGGCGCAGCGACACGCCGCGCGCATGGCCCCGATCGAAATCGATCAACCAGGCCCGTCCTGGCGGATCCAGCAGGATATTGAAGGCGTTAAGGTCGGCATGCCAGACTCCGGCGCGATGCATCGACGCGATGGCCTGCCCGGCGGCCTCGCAGGCAGCCGGCGTAAGGTCCTGGGCCAGCGCGCGCGCGCCATTGATGCGTTCGATCAGGATGGCCGCCTCGTAGGTCAGGCCATGGCGCCAGCAGGCTGCCGCCAGTGGCTGCGGCACCGGCAGGCCCTGCGCATGCAGGCGTGCCAGCAGGCGGAACTCGCGAAAGGCGCGCGTGCCAGCCTCGCCCGTCCAGATATAACGCTGCCGCGACAGACGCGCCACCCATCCACCACGCCGGTAGCCGCGCAACACCGCCTGCCAGCCCGGGCCTTGCACGAACCAGGCTGCCTGACGACCACCGGCCTGCACTGCGCGTGCCTGGCCACCATAATGTTGCGGCTGCAGCCATTGGGGGCCGGGCGGTGCCAGACGCGCCCGGTCGAATAGCATGGCCCCGCCCTCGAAGCCCAGGCGTGCGTAGCCTTGCCCGGCCTCGCTATCGGCCGTCACGCCGGCTGCTTGCTTCATTCTGTCCACCATCTACGGCCACCCGCCCTCGTACTGTCGATTCATCCGCTCTGCCGGCACGCGCCGGGCAGAGGCGCATTCTGACGCCTAACACGCCCCTCGGCAAAAGCCGTACCGTCAGCCCTGGCCAGCTTCATCGGCCAGCCAGCGGCAGATATCGCGGACCAGGCCTGTCGCTTCCGTTCGGCAATACAGATTGAAGTGTCCGCCAGTTTCCTGGAAACCCAGCGGGGCCACCAGACGGCCATCGCGCAGATAACCTTGCACCAGCATCTGCGGTGCGATGCCCACCCCCAGCCCGGCGGCAGCCGCTTCCAGCATATGGCCCAACTGGTCGAACTGCCGCTCTCCGGCATCCGGCGCCAATGCCCAACCGCTGGCGCGGGCCCATTGCTCCCAGGCCAACGGCCGCGACGACGTATGCAACAGGGCCGTGGCCGCCAGATCCGCCGGCTGCGCGATGCCGGCGGCCAGCACCGGGCTGCACACCGGCCCGGTCTGTTCGGCAAACAGGGGCAGGCGCAGTAGTCCCGGCGCCTGATGAAGGTCGGCCACGATCAGTACATCCAGCACCCCGCGCTCCAGCAGCGTGATGTCGGTGGCGGTCTGCAGCCGGACCTGGCTGCGGGGATGCGCCTGTTCAAAGTGCTCCAGCCGGGGGATCAGCCAATGCGCCAGCAGGCTGGCTGGCGCGCCCAGCACGATCTGGTCCAGGTCGGCGCGATCGCGCAGTTCGACGCATTGCCGCTCCAGCAGATCGAAAGCGGGCTGGCAGGCACGTAGCAAACGCTGGCCGGCAGACGTCAGGTGTACGCCTTCGGAATGACGCTCAAACAGCTGGCAACCGAGCCAGCCCTCCAGCTGACGGATCTGCTGGCTCACGGCGCTGTGCGACACCTGCAGGTCGGCGGCGGCCAACGACAGGTTCAGGTGCTGCGCGGCGCTGTCAAACACGCGCAGGGCATTCAGAGGAGGCAGGGTTCTCATGCTTCGATATTAGATAATCTAATAGTCATGGACAAGAAATCTATGATTTATCTGTCGTTTCCGCATCGCTACCATAGCTGGCATGTCCTTCACCGATGCAGATCATGCCTAGCTTCCACCATCCCGACGCTCCCGATGCGCAAGGACAGTTCGGCCCTTACGGCGGCCGCTATCTGCCTGAAACGCTGATTCCTACGCTGGACCACCTGGAACGCACCTATCGCGAGATCCGCGAAGATGACAGTTTCTGGAGCGAACTACGCGCGCTGCTGGCCGACTACGTAGGCCGTCCCAGCCCCCTGTTCCATGCCCGGGCGCTCAGCGATGCACTGGGCGGTGCGCGCCTGTACCTCAAGCGCGAAGACCTCAACCATACGGGTGCCCACAAGATCAACAATTGCCTGGGCCAGGTGCTGCTGGCCCGGCGCATGGGCAAGCGCCGCATCATCGCCGAGACCGGCGCGGGCCAGCACGGCGTGGCCACCGCCACGGTGTGCGCGCTCTATGGCCTGCCCTGCGTGATTTTCATGGGCGCCGTCGACGTGGCACGCCAGGCCGACAACGTGGCGCGCATGAAGATGCTGGGCGCCGAAGTGCGCACGGTGAACCAGGGCAGCGCCACCCTGAAAGAAGCCATGAATGCGGCCATCCGCGACTGGATCGCCCACCCCGACGACACCTACTACCTGCTGGGCACGGGTGCCGGGCCGCACCCCTACCCCTGGATCGTGCGCGAATTCCAGAAGATCATCGGCCAGGAGACCCGCACGCAACTGCTGGCCCAGACCGGACGTCTGCCCGACGCCATGATCGCCTGCGTGGGTGGCGGCTCCAACGCCATGGGTTTCTTCCATCCTTTTCTCGACGAGCCGGGCGTGCGTCTGTACGGCATCGAAGCCGGCGGTCATGGCCTGCACACGGCGCAACACGCCGCCAGCCTGGGCCAGGGGCGCATGGGCGTGCTGCATGGCTGCTGCAGTTATTACCTGCAGGACGACGACGGCCAGATCGCCAACGCCCACTCGATCTCGGCCGGGCTGGATTACCCGGGCGTGGGCCCGGAGCACGCGCTGCTGCGTGATGCCGGCCGCGTGACCTATGCCTCGGTGACCGATGCGCAGGCCGTGGACGCCTTTCGCTGGCTGACCCGCCTGCAAGGCATCATCCCGGCGCTGGAAAGCGCCCATGCCCTGGCCTACGCACGCCAGCTTGCCCCCACCCTGGACGCCGACCAGATCCTGGTCGTCTGCCTGAGCGGCCGGGGCGACAAGGACCTGAGAACCGTCCAGCATTTCGAGGAGACGTCGCCATGAAGCGCCTGGCCCACCGACTGCACTCCCTGCGCGTGGCCGACCGCGCCGGCCTGGCCGCCTATTTCACGGCCGGTGACCCCGGTTACGAAGACAGCCTGCAATTGCTGCGCGGCCTGCCGCAAGCGGGCGCCGACGTGATCGAGCTCGGCATGCCCTTCAGCGATCCCATCGCCGACGGCCCCGTGCTGCAATTGGCCAATGAGCGGGCCCGCCGCGCGGGCCAGACGCTGGCCCGCACCCTGGAACTGGTGGCCGATTTCCGCCAACAGGACGATGCCACGCCGGTCGTACTCATGGGCTATCTCAATCCGCTGTTGCGCTACGGCACGGCGCGCTACCTGGCCGATGCCGCCCAGGCGGGCGTGGATGGTGTCATCCTGGTCGATCTGGCACCGGAACATGCCGGCGAAATCGGGCAACAGGCACAGCAACTCGGCCTGGACCTTATCCGCATGACGGCCTCGACCACGCCGCCCTCGCGCCTGGATCGCATCCTGGCGCAGGCCAGCGGCTTCATCTACCACGTCATGCTGGCCGGCACCACGGGCTCGGCCCTGCCCGAGAACACCGACATCGCCGCTGCGCTGCAGGCCATACGAAGCCGCAGCGCCGTGCCCATCGCGGCAGGCTTTGGCGTATGCACGCCCGAGCAGGCCGCCCTGGTCGGGCGCCATGCCGATCTGGTGGCGGTCGGAACACGCCTGGTGGAAGTCCTGCAGTCCGAGGGGGTGGCCGGCGCACTGGCCGAAACGACCCGGCTGGCCACGGCGCTGCGCGCCGGGCGCGGCTGACCGTTCAGCGGTTGCGCATCCAGTCGGCCACGCCGAAAAAAGAATGCAGCAGGCGCTCGACCAGGGCCGGATCGATCTGCTGATCCTGCATGGCCCGCCCCATGCAGGCCACCCATTGGTCGCGCTCGGTCTCGCCGATGGCGAAAGGCAGGTGGCGGGCCCGCAACCTCGGGTGGCCAAAACGCTGGATGTAGTGGTCCGGACCGCCAAAGTAGCCGCAGAGAAACCAGAACAGCTTGTCGCGCGCGGCATCCAGGCTGGCGCCGTGGGTGGCGCGCAAGGCGGTGAAGTCCGTCTCCAGATCCATCAGGTCATAGAAGCGCTCGACCAGCGCCCGCACGCCGGGCTCTCCGCCCAGCAGTTCGAAAATCGTCTTGGTGGTGTCCAGCGGTTCAAAGACCGCATCGACTCGGGTGGTCGTCATCATGCATCTCGCAAAGTTACCAGCGGCGGCGCGCGCAATACCCCGCGCAAGGCCAGCATACCGGCCAATCCCGCCGCACCCATGCCTCCCGCCAGACCTGCCAGCCAGGGCCACAGGCTGGGCGTGAGGGCGAATTCAAATACCTGGGTCGACAGCAGCCAGGCCACGGCCCAGGCGCCGGCGGCCGCCAGCAGGCCGGCCAGCGCGCCGATCGCCATCAGTTCCAGGCGCTGAGCCCGGGCCAGCTGTGCACGCGTCGCGCCCAGCGCACGCAGAATGGCAGCTTCGCGCAAGCGCTCATCACGCGTGGACGACAGCGCCGTGGCCAACACCAGCACCCCGGCGCCGACCGTGAACAGAAACAGCAACTGGACCGCCGCCACGACTTCTTCGAGCACCGTCTGCAGCTGCGCCAGGATCGCCCCGACATCGAAGACCGTCAGGTTGGGAAACTCGCGCACCAGCTCACGCAGCACCGCTGCGCGCTCCGGCGGCAGGTGGAAAGCCGTGATCCAGCTTTGCGGTTTGTCGGCCAGCGCCGCCGGCGACAGAATGGCGAAGAAGTTCACGCGCATGGTATCCCAATCGACCCGGCGCGTGCCCGCGACGGTCACGGGTACGGCCTCGCCTGCCACGTCGAACGTCAGGACATCCCCCTCTTTCAGCCCCAGGGTGGTGGCCAGCCCGGACTCCAGCGATACCTCGTGGGCAGCGGGATCGAGCCAACGGCCGGACAGCAGGCGGTTGCCGGCGGGGGCCTGATCGGCATAGGAAAGGTTGAATTCGCGATCCAGCAGACGCTTGGCCCGATCCTGGCTGTAATCATCCGGGTTGGCCGGCTTGCCATTGATCTCGACCAGCCGTCCGCGCACCATGGGCCATAGCGGCGCCTCCTCGGTCGGCGACGTCTGCAATCCGGCGGCCTGCAGGCGCGCCAGCACCGGCTCGCGCTGCTCCGGCTGGATGTTGATCAGAAAGCGATTGGGCGCATCGGCCGGCACCGCGTGACGCCAGCCCTCGACAAGATCGCTGCGCGTAAGCGCCAGCAACAACAGGGCCATCAAACCGACGGCCAGGGCGCAGACCTGCGTAATGGTAGCCGCGCGCCGGCGCACCACGCCCGCCAAGGCAAAGCGCAAGGCCGGCGATCCCACCAGGCTGCGTCGCAGCCGCGCCAGCACCTGCACGCACAGCGCCGCCACGGCAGCGAACACCAGCAGCGCAATCAGAAAACCGCCGGCAGCCGCCAGGGCCAGACGCGTATCGCCCGCCACCCACCAGATCAGCAAGGCCAGGCCCACCGCCCCCAGCGCATAACCGCCCAGGCTGCGTCCCGGCAGACCGCCCTCCTCTCGTCGCAGCACCCGGGCCGGCGGTACCTGGCGCAGCCGGGCCAGGGACGGCAGGGCAAAGCCCAGCAACATGCACAGACCGGTCAACAAGCCCTGGGCCGCAGGCTGCCACGACACCGCAGGCAGTTGCGTATCGATCAGGCCCGCCAGGGCCGATACCAGCCCCTGGTGCACGCCCAGCCCCACCAGGCAACCCGCCAGACTGGCCGCCAGCCCCAGCAGCAGGAATTCGACCCAGAGCATCCGGGTGACGAGCGTCTGGCTCGCGCCCAGGCAGCGCATGACCGCCACGCCGTCACGATGGCGGGCCATGAAGCGGCCCGCAGCCAGCGCCACGGCCACAGCCGAGATCAGCACCGCCAGCAATGCCACCAGGCCGAGGAACCGTTGCGCGCGATCCAGCATGCGGCGCATTTCCGGGCGCCCCGATTCCAGCGTGGCCAATTGCTGGCCGCGCTGCAGGTGCTCGCCCAACCAACTCTCGAAACCGGCGACCGCCGCGGGGTCGCCGGCCGCCAGCATGGCGTAACCGATCCGGCTACCCTCGGTGACCAACCCGGTGGCCGGCAGGTCGGCCCGGTTGAGCATGAGGCGCGGCGCCACATTGACGAACTGCATGCCCCGGTCGGGCTCATAGGTCAGCACCCGATCCACCTTCAGGCTTGCATCGCCCAATTGCAGGGTGTCGCCTGCCGACAGACCCAGCAGCGTCAACAGTTGCGGATCGGCCCAGACCATCCCGGGCGCCGGGACATCGCGGGTCAACGCGTCGGGTTCGAAGGGGGCCGGCGCGACCCGCAGGCTGCCGCGCAGGGGATACCCCGGGCTGACAGCCTTGACCGATACCAGTTGCGCGGCATCGCCCGCCATCGCCATGGAGGGGAACTGCAGCGTCTGGGTGACTTGCAGGCCGCGCTGCGCGGCCTGGGCCAACTGCGCCTCGGGGATCGGCGCATCGGCCTGCAGCACCACGTCGGCGCCCAGCATCTGCGCGGCATCGCGTTCCAGCGCCCGCCACACCCGATCGGCGAGAAAACCCACGCTGGTCACGGCCGCCACGGCGACCACCAGGGACAGGGCCAAAAGACGCAGCTCCCCGGCGCGCGCATCGCGCCGCGCCATGCTCCAGCCCAGGCGCCAGGCGGCGCGCCAACTGCTGCGCCCATCAGGGAAATCCATCATAGTTGAATCCGAATCCCGTGCATGTTTAGCCATTGATTACCGCTATTATTCCTGCAGGGCAGCCCATAAGGCAGCCTCTGAAAACAAAAAAACCCCAACCTTCGGAGAAGACATTATGCGTAAGTCCTGGCTTGTCGCCGGCCTGGTGGCCGCCTGCGCGTTTGCAACGTCCGCCAGCGCCCAGGCCCCCCTCAAAATGGCTTATGCCCTGTCGACCTCGTCGCACTATGGCGCCGGGGCTGATGCCTTCGCCAAGTCCATTGAGGATTCCAGCCAGGGCAAATACAAAGTCCAGCAGTTCGCCAACAGCGCCCTGGGCGGCGAACGTGAAGTCATCGAAGGACTGCAGATCGGTACCATCGACCTGGCCATCGTCTCGACCGGCGCCACGCTGAACTTCGTGCCCGAGACCGGCGTGTTCGACATTCCCTTCCTGCTGCGCGACCTGCCGCATGCGCGCGCCGTGCTCGACAGCAAGATAGGCCAGGATATGCTCGCCAAGTTCCCCGAACGCGGCATCGTCGCCCTGGCCTGGGGTGAACAGGGCTTTCGCCACCTGACCAACAATGTGCGCCCGGTCAGTACACCTGCCGACGCCAAGGGCCTGAAAATCCGCACTACCGAGAACCCGATCCATATTACGGCCTTCCGCCAGATCGGCATCCTGCCCACGCCGATGGCCTGGCCGGAAGTGGCCACCGCCCTGCAACAAGGCACCATCGACGGTCAGGAGAATCCACTCTCGGTGATCACCTCGGCCAAGCTGTCGCAACTGCAGAAACACCTTGCCCTGAGCGGCCACGTCTATGGCCCGGCCCTGATCCTGATGTCGGCCAACGCCTATAACGACCTGAGCGCCGACGACAAAGCCAAATTCGACCAGGCCGGCAAGGCATCGGCCCAGGCCATGCGAAGCTACGTCGACAACATCGAGAAAACCGGCGTAGAGCAGCTCAAGAAAGAAGGCATGCAGGTCACCGAGGTCGACCGCAAGGCCTTCGCCGAGGCCGTCCAGCCAGCCTACCCCGAGTATTACAAGAAATTCGACAAGAAGCTGATCGAAGCGATCCGCGACACCCAGTAAGCGCCATCAGCCGCAGCCGCCCTTTCAGGCGGCTGCGCTGTTTCGTCTCTCTCTTACGGGTGATCTGCCATGTCTTTGCTCTGCATCGCCGAACGCCGGCTGTTCACGCTGGTGTCGGTATTGGCTCAACTCCTGCTGGTGGCCGCGGCCGCCTGCGCTTTCTACCAGGTGATCGCACGCTTCGTGCTGCGCTCGCCAGCCGACTGGAGCGAGGTCGCCACGCGCGCCCTGCTCATCTGGGCCGTGCTGCTGGGCGTGGCGCTGGCCTTTCGTCATGGCGCCATGATCAGCGTGGAGCTGCTGCGCAACTCCCTGACCGGGCGGGCACAGCGCATCCTGGAGCACCTCATTGCCTTGGTGTGCACCGCCTTCATGGTGATGCTGGCCTGGATAGGCGGCCAGATGACCTGGCGCGTGCGCTTCCAGAACGTGCCCAGCCTGGACATCTCCATTTCCTGGATCTACCTTGCGATCCCGGTCGGCGCCACGCTGGCGGCGCTGGCCATCATCGCGCGCTGGGCGCAGGGTGCCGAACAGGCCGCCCCGGTGCGCAACGACGCCCAGGGCTGAGCCCGCGCACTTGAACGAACCGCCCCGCCCCGTGCGGCGGCCTTCCGCAGCGGACGCTGCATCGTTTCAGGCAGTAGACCATGTCGCAGTTGATGATTCTCTCCATGCTGATCTTCTTCGGCCTGTCGGTACCGGTGGCCATTGCCATCGGCCTGGCCGCGCTGACCGGCATTTCCATCGGCGGCCTGCCCTGGCTGGTGTTCGCGCAGCAGATCTATGCCGCGCTCGACAAATACCCGCTGGTGGCGATCCCCTTCTTCATCCTGGCCGGCAATCTCATGGAGGCCGGCGGGATCTCGGAACGCATGGTGGAGTTCGCCAAGAGCCTGGTGGGCGGCATGCAGGGCGGGCTTGCCTGCACCTGCGTGCTGACCTGCATGATCTTCGCCGCAGTGGCCGGCTCCAGCGTGGCGACCACCTTCGCGGTCGGCGCCATCCTGATCCCGGCGATGGTGCGCCACGGCTATCCTGCCCCCTTTGCCGCTTCGCTGCAGGCCAGCGCGGCCGAGCTGGGCGTGATCATCCCCCCGTCCATTCCGATGATCCTCTATGCCGTCTCGACCGACACCTCGACCGGCGAACTGTTCATCGCCGGCGTCGTGCCGGGCATCCTGATCGGCCTGGCGCTGATGGTCTACGTGTGGCTCTACGCCCGGCGCAACGGGCTGGGCAAGCGTGATGGCGAGGGCCGTCTGCCGCTGTGGCCGGCCTTCAAGCGCGCCTGGCTGGCGCTGCTGATGCCGGTCATCATCCTGGGCGGCATCTACGGCGGCATCTTCACCCCCACCGAAGCCTCGGTGGTGGCGGTGGTCTATGCCGTATTGATCGGCACGCTGGTCTACCGGCGCCTGAGATTGCCGGACATCTCGCTTACCCTGCACCGCTCGGTGATTTCCACGGCCGTGATCATGTTGCTGATCGCCAACGCCGGGGTGTTCAGCTTTCTGCTCAACCGGGCCGGGATTCCGGATGCCTTGGGCCAATGGCTGGCGCAGCTGTTCGACAGCCAGATGGGCTTCCTGCTCGGGATCAACGCCGCCCTGTTCGTCATCGGCATGTTCATCGAAACCTCGGCCTCCATCGTCGTGCTGGCGCCGCTGCTGCTGCCGGTGGCCATCCAGTTCGGCGTCGAGCCGGTGCACTTCGGCATCATCATGGTCGTCAACCTGGCGCTGGGCATGGGCACGCCGCCCTTCGGCGTGAACCTGTTTGCCGCCTGCGCGGTGGCCAAGCTGCCGGTCGAACGCCTGATCCGGCCGCTGCTGCCCTTCGTGGGCGTCGTGCTGGTGTGCCTGATGGTGATCACCTACTGGCCGGGGCTGTCGCTGGGCCTGCGCGACCTGGTCTACGCCAAGTAGCTTGACGCCGTTCTAGCGCAGGAACGCCAGCAAGGCGGGCACGGTGCGCATCACGTGCTCGCGCATCGCCTGCTCGCAGGCCTGCGGATCGCCGCTGCGCAGCACCTCGATCAAGGCGTCGTGCGAGGCGCGCGCACGCAGGCCATGCTCGGGTTGGGCGGACCATAGCCGCATATAAGGCTCGACCACCGTGTGCAACTCGGCGATCTGGCCCAACAGCCGGGGTTGGTTGCAGAAGCTGCAGAGGTACTCATGGAACTCACGATGCGCCGTGGTCCAGTCGATATCGTCCTCGGCCAGCAGATCCAGCATGCCACGCAGGCGACGCATGCCCTGCGGGCCCATGTTGGCCACGGCGTTGCGGATCGCCAGCCCTTCGAGCACGGCACGCATTTCGAAGACCTCCCGCATGTCCTCGCGGTTCAGGCCGCGCACCACGGCGCTGCGATTGGCCCGGATTTCCACCAGCCCCTCGGCGGCCAGCCGACGCAGGGCGCTGCGCACCGGCATGCGGCTGGTGTCGATCTGGCTGGCGATGGTCTCCGGCACCAGACGCATGCCCGGGGCGAACTGACCCAGGCGGATCTGCTGCTGGATGAATTGATAGGCCTCTTCTTCGGCCGTCAGGGCGGGTTTGTGCAAGGCGCGGTCAGGGCTGGAAAGTCAGGGGATGCAATGATATCGCCACCGCCTTCCGGGAAATCGGATATGCAGGGCAAAACTAGGCTAACATAAAACTGGATCCAATTATCCAAGAATACAATCCGCCACCCTGCGCGTCACTGCTCGCGCCGAACCCTTTTTGCACACGCCCTGCCATGTCACAGCCTTTTGATTGGACTTTCCCCTACGCTTCGAAAAAAATGCCCGTGCTGGCGTCCAACACGGTCGCCACCAGCCAGCCGCTGGCGGCACAGGCAGGATTGCGCATGATGCTGGCCGGCGGCAACGCGGTCGATAGCGCGATTGCCACCGCCATCGCCCTGACCGTGGTCGAGCCCGTGATGAATGGCATCGGCGGCGACATGTTCACGCTGGTGTGGCATGAGGGCAAGCTATATGGCCTGAACTCCAGCGGCCGTTCCCCGGCCGCCTGGACACCCGAGTACTTCGCCGGCCGCGACGCCATGCCGCCCACGGGCTGGGGCACGGTCACCGTCCCCGGCCAGGTGGCCGGCTGGAAGGCGCTGCATGAGCGCTTCGGCAAGCTGCCCTTTGCCCAGTTGTTCGAGCCGGCTATCGAGTACGCCGAGCGCGGCTTCCCGATTTCGCCCACCATCGCACGCCAGTGGGCCGCCCAGGCTCCGCGGTTGGCCAACGAACCCGGCTTCGCGCAGGCTTTCCTGCCCGATGGCAAGGCCCCCGAGGCTGGCCAGTGGTGGCGCTTTCCCGAGCAGGCCCGCACGCTGCGCGAGATCGCCGAGACCGGCGGCGAGAGCTTCTACCGGGGCGCCCTGGCCGAGAAGATCGCTGCCTACGCACGTGAAACGGGCGGCGCCATTACCGTCGACGACCTGGCCGCCCACCAGCCGGAGTGGGTCGAGCCGATCTCGCAAGGATTCCGCGGCTATCGCCTGCATGAGATCCCGCCCAACGGCCAGGGCATCTCGGCCCTGATGGCGCTGGGCATGCTGGAGCAGTTCGACCTCGAAGCGATGGGCCGCGACAGCGCCGACTACTACCACGTCAGCATCGAGGCCATGAAGCTGGCCTTTGCCGACCTGCATCACCATATCGCCGACCCGGCCCACATGCGCGTGGATGCCGCCGCCCTGCTGGACCCGGCATACCTGGCCGAACGCGCCCGTCTGATCTCGATGGACCGTGCCGCCACCCCGCTGGCGGGCGCGCCGTCCACGGGCGGCACGGTCTACCTGACCGCTGCCGACGCGCAGGGCACCATGGTGTCCTTCATCCAGGCCAACAACCACGGCTTCGGCTCGGGCGTGGTGGTGCCGGGTACCGGCATCAGCCTGCACAATCGCGGACTGAACTTCGTGCTCACTCCCGGCCACGCCAACCAGGTCGGCCCGCGCAAGCAGCCCATGCACACCATCATCCCGGCCTTCCTGAGCAAGGACGGCCAGCCTGTGATGTCCTTCGGCGTGATGGGCGGCTCGATGCAGGCCCAGGGTCACCTGCAGATGACCACGCGCCTGGCTGCCTTCGGCCAGAACCCGCAGGCCATGAGTGATGCCCCGCGCTTCCGGGTCGAGAACGGTCCGGTGGTCAACGTCGAGGCGCACCTGCCGGCCGACGTGGTCCAGGTGTTGCGCGATCGCGGCCACAACGTCGCCGTGGCCCCGGCCGACAGCCTGGAATTCGGCTCGGCCCAGCTGATCCAGCGCCTGCCCGGCGGCGGCTATATCGCCGCCTCGGACTCGCGCCGCGACGGCCAGGCCGTGGGCTTCTGAGGCACACCCCCCTGAGGCGAACATAACAACCGCTGTGGATTCTCAAAGGCCGTCGCTTGACGGCCTTTTTTTCCCCTCGCCGCTGCGCCTTCTCACCTTCCCAGGCCAAAAAAAAACGGGCCGCAGCCCGTTTCTGTCCTCGCGCCCCGTCAATCCTTGGGACGCTTGTCCACCACGCGGCGGGCCTTGCCGGTCAGCGTGCGCTCGATGCCACCGGCGTCGTGCAGGCCGATGCGCGCGCTCACGCCGATGTATGACTTGACGGCATGCTGCAACTGCTTGCACAACTGGGCGCGCTCGGTTTCGCCTAGATGGCCGAATTCGGGCCGCAGCTCGGCAAGGATCTCCAGTTCATCGAGATTGCCCTGACGCGAGAGCACCAGTTGATAATGCGGCGCCAACTGGTCGATCTTGAGCACCAGTTCCTCGACCTGGGTGGGGAAGAGATTCACGCCCCGCACGATCAGCATGTCATCGCTGCGGCCGGTGATTTTGCCGATGCGGCGCATGCTGCGGGCCGTGGGCGCCAGCAGACGGGTCAGGTCGCGGGTGCGGTAGCGGATGATGGGCATGGCCTCCTTGGTCAGCGAGGTGAACACCAGTTCACCAGACTCGCCATCCGCCACCGGCTCACCCGTTTCCGGATGGATGATCTCGGCATAGAAGTGGTCTTCCCAGATGACCGGGCC
This sequence comes from Pseudomonadota bacterium, assembly GCA_023386765.1. Lineage (GTDB taxonomy): Bacteria > Pseudomonadota > Gammaproteobacteria > Burkholderiales > Burkholderiaceae_B > Bordetella. The sequence continues at coordinate 12,969 of JAEWJD010000130.1, forward strand.
ATCCTTGGTTTCGACACACTCGCTGGCCACGCCCGGGCCCAACACTTCCGACAGGCCGTAGATGTCCACCGCGTCGATGCCCGCCTCGCGTTCGATGTCGTCACGCATCTGGCCAGTCCAGGGCTCGGCGCCGAAGATGCCGATACGCAGCGAGCTTTCGCGCGGGTCCATGCCCTGGCGGCGCTGCTCTTCGATGATATTGCAGAAGTAGGAGGGCGTGACCATGATGATGTCAGGACGGAAATCCTGGATCAGCTGCACCTGCTTCTCGGTCTGGCCGCCCGACATCGGGATCACCGTGCAACCCAGGCGCTCGGCGCCATAGTGCGCGCCCAGGCCACCCGTAAACAGGCCATAGCCATAGGCCACGTGCACGATATCGCCCCGCTTGCCGCCGGCCGCCCGGATCGAGCGCGCCACCAGGTTGGCCCAGTTGTCCAGGTCACGGGCGGTGTAGCCCACCACCGTCGGCTTGCCGGTGGTGCCGCTGGAGGCATGGATGCGCGAGATCTGCTCGCGCGGCACGGCGAACATGCCGAAGGGGTAGTTATCGCGCAGGTCCTTCTTGGTGGTAAAGGGAAACCTGGCGATATCGGCAAGCTGCCTGAGGTCATCGGGATGCACGCCGGCCGCGTCAAAGGCGCGCTTGTAATGCGGCACATTGTCATAGGCATGGCGAACCGTCCACTTGAGCCGTTCGAGCTGCAGCGCCTGCAACTCGTCACGGCTGGCATGTTCGATAGGGTCCAGCCCCGGCTTGCTCATCGTGTTGGGCATGGTGTCTCACTCCTGAAATTCAGCGCGGCCCCCTCCGGGGCCGCATTCGCAACAAGAAAATCCTCGGGGCTCAGGTCTCGGCTTGACCGATGATCTGCCCTTTTATTCGATACGAGCGGCCGCGGAAAATGGCGACGTTGCGCCCCTCCTGATTGGTGACAGTGACGTCATAGACGCCGGTGCGCCCGGCCAGCGAGCGCTCCTGACCGATCGCAGTCAGGACATCGCCCTCGAAGCCCGGCGCCAGATAGTCGATCACGCAGCCCGAGGCCACGGTGCTGACGTTGCGCGAATTGCAGGCAAAAGCAAAGCAACTATCGGCCAGGGCAAAGATGAAACCGCCGTGGCAGGTCTTGTGGCCGTTGAGCATGTCGGGGCGCACCGTCATGGTGAGCTTGGCATAGCCCGGAGCACTTTCCACGACGGCCATGCCCAGCCCCTGGGACGCCGCATCCTCGGCGAACATCGCTGCGCTGACGGCATCGGCCAGCGCTTGCGGATCGGTGGGAATCTGCATCATTGCCCCTTGAACACCGGTTGGCGTTTGTCGAGGAAGGCGGCCACGCCTTCGGCGTAGTCGGCACTGCGGCCCAGTTCGCGCATCATGTCGCGCTCCAGGTCGAGCTGGGTGGCCAGGTCATTGGACAGGCTCGCCTGCAGCGCGCGCTTGGTGAAGGCCAGCCCCTTGGTGGGTGCCTGGGCCAGTTGGCCGACCAGCGTCTCCAGGGTGGATTCGAAATCCTCGTCAGCCACGCATTGCCAGATCAGGCCCCATTGCTCGGCCTGACGGGCGGGCAATTTGTCGCCCAGCAGCGCCAGGCCGGCCGCGCGTGCACGGCCGACCAGACGCGGCAGCACGAAGGTGCCGCCAGTATCCGGAATCAGGCCCAGCCGGCAAAACGACTGGATGAAGCTGGCCGACTCCTTGGCGATGACGATATCACCGGCAAAGGCAAGGTTGGCGCCCGCCCCCGCAGCCACGCCATTGACGCCCACCACCACGGGCAGCGGCAAGGCAGCCAGGCGGCGCACCAGCGGCGCGTAATAGCGCTCGACCGTCTCGCCCAGATCGGGCGGGCTGCCATCCTGCGCAGGACGCCGCTCGGAGAGATCCTGGCCGGCGCAAAAGCCCCGGCCCGCGCCGGTCAGCAGCAAGACACGCGCGCCTTCGGTTTCGACACGGGTCAGCGCCTCGGCCACCTCGCCGTGCATCCGCGCGGTAAAGCTGTTGAGCTTGTCCGGGCGGTTGAGCGTCAGGCGGGCAATGCCGCCCTCCAATGAAAATGCAATGTCCTGGAATGTCATGGCGCGCTCCTTCAGACGTGACGGCGGGCTTGCACCACGCGGAAACGGTTGGCTACGAAAGCGCTGTCGGACAACGCCGCGTTGGCCGCCGGGTTGGCGCCGGTGCCATGGAAATCACTGAATGCCGCCGTCTGGTTGACGAACACCGCCCCCGTCAGATTGAGCGACCACGACACGCCGGCCACTTCGGCAGCCTCCTGCACCTGCTCGGCCACCTGTTCGTCGGTGGTGTAGGCCGACAGGCTGAGAGCCCCCTGCTCACGCACCGTCTCGCGCGCCAGCTCGATGCTGTGCGTGGTGGAATCGGTGGCGATGACGAAGGAGATCGGCCCGAACCATTCCTGGAAGATGCGTACGTCCTTGGCTTCGGCACGCAGCACCAGCGGCGTGCGCACCCGCGCCTGCGGAAACTGCGGATGTTCCAGCGCGCGCGAATCGGCCAGCACCGGCAGCCCCAGGGCGCGCGCCTGCTCGATACGCTGCGCGGTGGCCTCGTTCTGGATCGCGCCGATCAGTTCGACGGCCTTGGCCGGGTCGCCAGAGAGTTTCTCAACGCTGGCGCCGATGGCGGCAGCCACGTCGTCAAACGACAGATGGCCGTCGGCAGTGCGGATGCCATCGCGTGGCACGTAGATGTTCTGCGGCGCAGTGCACATCTGGCCCGAGTACAGCCCGAGCGAAAAGGCAAGGTTGCGCACCACGGCCTTGATATCTTCGACCGAGTCGATGATGACCTGGTTCACGCCGGCCTTCTCGGTGTAGACCTGGGCCTGGCGGGCATTGTCTTCCAGCCACTGGCCATTGGCCGAGCTGCCGGTGAAGTCGATCAGCTTGACGGCCGGATCCAGCGCCAGGCGTTGGGCGGTATCATCGCCGGCCGCGTGGGCGGCCAGCTGCACGACGTCAGGGTTCAGGCCCGCTTCGCGCAGCACCTCACGGGCGATCTGCACCGTCAGCGCCAGCGGCAGGATGGCGGCCGGATGCGGCTTGACGATCACCGGGTTGCCGGTGGCCAGGCTGGCGAACAGGCCCGGATAGCCGTTCCAGGTCGGGAAGGTCGAGCAGCCGATCACCAGCGCCACACCGCGCGGCACGATCGTGAAGCGCTTTTCCATGCGGATGGGATCATGCTTGCCTTGCGGTTTTTCCCACAGGGCCACGTCCGGAATACGCGACATTTCCTGCCAGGCGTAGGTCACGGCTTCCAGGCCACGATCCTGGGCGTGGGGGCCGCCGGCCTGGAACGCCATCATGAAACCCTGTCCCGTGGTGTGCTGCACGGCATGCGCCATCTCGAAGCTGCGACGGTTCAGGCGCGCCAGGATTTCCAGCGACACCCCGACCCAACTGCGCGGGCCGGCGCGACGCCATTCGGCGGCGGCAGCCTGGGCCGCGGCAACCAGCCTGGCGGGCGAGACCTGCGGGTAGCGGACATTCAATGCCAGGCCAAACGGCGATACCGCCTCCTCGACCCAGCCTTCGGCCGCGACCCCATCCAGGGCAAAGTCCTTGCCCAGCGTCTGCTCGAAGGCGGCCTGGCCATCCTGTGCAGCGGTCTCGCCATAATTGCGCGGGCTGGGCGACTCGGCAAAGGGGCTCCAATAGCCGCGATCGCGGGCTGCTGCCAGGGCCTGCTCGAGGACGGGCTGATGACGTTCAAAGAATGCTTGGGACACTGCCTTCTCTCCGATGGTTCTTATAAATTCGCAATAGACGGGGCTTGTCCGCCCCGAGACAGGCCAGCGCAGCCGCGCTGGCCGGGCACCATCAGGTTTACA
>JAEWJD010000146.1 GCA_023386765.1 Pseudomonadota bacterium
AGGCTTCGTAGCGCAGTTCGGCAATCAGGGCGAGTTCCGTCTCGATGGCCTGATGCACGCTCTCCGGCACGCCTTCGGGATAGCGTGAGGCCGCGCCCTGCAGGGTGGCCTGGCGCAGATAGGTGGCCGGTGTCATGCCAGGCGGCACGATTTCGTCGGGGTACTCGTAGCGGATCTCGTCCAGGGAAAAACGGCAGCGCCGGGCAATGACCAGGCTTTCCGCCAGCGCCTGGGCCGGATACAGGCGGGCCAGCCGCAGCCGCGAGCGCAGATGACGTTCGGCGTTGGCGGCGAGGTCGTAGCCGCATTGCGCCACGCTGCGCCCGCTGCGGATGGCAGCCAGGGTGTCGTGCACCGGTTTGCGCGAGCGCAGGTGCATTTGCACCTGGCCCAGGGCCGTGACCGGCAGGCCGGCGGCCTGGGCGGCAGCCAGGACGGCCTGGCGGTGCTGGTCATCGCGGGGGCCGTGCAGCAGCGCCAGCCCCACCCCGGCGCGCTCGCCGAAGCAGCGCGCCAGCCAATGGGCCTGCGCCGTCATGACGGCGGGAGCCAGTCCGTGGGCCGGCGCGAGGATGGCCAGGCAGCCGGGCAAGCCTGGCAGTGCGGCCGTCTCCGGGGTGACCAGATCGGCCGGCGACAAGCGGTACTGGCCTTTTTCGGCACGTCCGCGGCCCAGGGTGATGAGCTCGGCCAGGTTGCCGTAGCCTTCGCGGTCCTGGGCCAGCAGCACCAGTTCAATGGGCGCATCGCCGCCGTTGTCCAGCGACACGCGGCTGCCGATGAGCAACTGCAGGCCGGGATGTTCGCGTGCCTGGACGTGGGCGCGCACCACGCCGGCCAGCGAGCACTCATCGGTCAGGGCGAGGGCGGCATAGCCCAGCTCGGCGGCCCGCTCGACCAGTTCTTCGGGGTGCGAGGCGCCCGTCAGGAAACTGAAGTTGGATTGGCAGTCCAGTTCGGCGTAGGCGGGCAGCAGGGCGCTATCGGCAAGCATGGCGGCTACCCGTAGAGGCCGTGAAGAAACCAGCGCTGGCCGCGCTCGCGGTAGAGCCAGTAACGTGCGCCGGCCTGGTCTTCGGCGACGAAGTAGTCACGTTGGGCAGGAGCGTCGTCCCACCTGCCGCTTTCGATGCGCTCGGGGCCCCGCAACAGCCGCAGGGGCTGGCCCTGATAGACCGGGCGGTGGTTTTGCTCCGGCAGCGCACGTGCGGGATCCAGCAGCCAGAAGGGCCGCTCCAGGACCGGCCCTGAGGGACAGGGACGTGGCGTTGGCTGGTGGGCGGGTTGCCATTGGTTGGCCTGCTCGGGCCGGTGGTCGGCACAAGCTGCGGCGTGGCGCACGGCTTGCGGTCCCAGGCGTGCCGCCAGGAGATCGAGCAGTCGGGCATGGTCGGCGGCCTGGCTGGCCGGGTCCGGAAACAGCGTCTGGCTGGCGCAGCCGGCTTGCTGGGTCTGGTCGGCAGTTAAGGCTATCGCGATGACGGGTTCGGGCAGCTCCAGTCGTTCCAGGCGCTCGCGCAGCAGCGCCTGCAGGTGGCGGCTGTGCCAGACCGGCTCGGCCATGGTCAGTGTCAGGCAGGAGGGCGGGCGGGCACGGCGGCCGCGTTCGTGTTCGAGCCGCAACGTGATGCTGCGCACTGCCAGCCGCCTGCCGTGCAGCCAGCCGCTGAACTGCTCGGTCAGGCGTGCGGCCGCACCCAGCAGGGCCTGAGCATGTTCGGCGTAATCGGCCAGCTCGAGCCGGGCTTCGAAATGCGGTGGCGCGACGAACCAGGCGTGGGCTTCTGCCGCCTGGCCATAGGCCCGGTCCAGCGCCAGGAGCAGATCGGGGCTGGCGCGGCGTTGCAGGCCGGCGCGCGGCAAGGCGCGTAACTGGGCCAGGTAGTTACAGCCCAGGCCCTGCAGCCAGGCGGCCTGCGCTTGGGCCTCGGGCAGCAGCCCGACCGGCAAGGCATCGAGGCGTCGCGCCAGGCTGGACAGCCGCAGCGCTGCCGGCGCGGCGCCGCGCGCCAGCAGCCAGGCGCCCTGGGCGGTCGGGGCCATGCCCAGCCGGCCATGCAGGCAGAGCGCTGCCAGCGTGGCCCGTACGCGTCGCGCCAGTGCGCGCGGGCCACCGAACAGGCTCAGGCTGGCTCCGATGTCCAGCAGCAGCGTGTCGGGTTCGCGCAGGGCGAGCTGCGGGGTGTACTGCAATAGCGCCAGTGCGGCCTCTTGCAGGCGCCGGGTTTCCGCGGCGCGATCGCGGGCGAACAGTTCGGCCTGCGGCGCCAGCGCCTGTGCGCTGGCGCGCCGTTGCCCCGATGACAGGCCGGCCTGCCGGGCGGCCGGCGAGAGGGCGATGAGACGTTCGTGCTCGACGATGGCACAGCAGCGCCCGCTGCCGGCCCAGCCGGTCAGTGCGCTATCGAGCGGCAACTGGGGCAGGAACAGGGCGATCCAGAGGCGCATGGGCATATGGCGCAATCGGGGTAATCGGGGCCGGCGCAGCGGGCAGGGCGATGAACAGCGGCGCGGCG
>JAEWJD010000168.1 GCA_023386765.1 Pseudomonadota bacterium
CGGGGGTGGGGGGCGACAACCAGGCACAGGCCGGCCAGGAGGCCGTGCAGCTCATGACCGTCCACGCGGCCAAGGGGCTGGAATTTGACGCCGTCTTCATTACCGGTCTGGAAGAAGGGTTGTTTCCCCATGAGAACAGCATCCTTGAGCCGGCCGGACTCGAAGAAGAACGCCGCCTGATGTACGTCGCGGTGACGCGGGCGCGCGAACGTCTGTACCTGACGTTGGCGCAAAGCCGGATGCTGCACGGGCAGACGCGCTACGCCATGCGCTCGCGCTTTCTCGAAGAGATCCCGGACAGCCATCTCAAGTGGCTGACCCCGCGTGCCGGGGCAGCGCCCGCCTCGGGCTGGAGCGGCAACGCCGGATCCGCCTGGGCAGGCAAGGGCGACGCTTTCGGGCGCCGCCAGACCGGTGTCGCGACGCCACGTACGCCGCGCGTCGGCTCCAGCAGCGGGGTGACGGTCGGTGAGGTCCAATACCGGGTCGGGCAGGGCGTGAGCCACGCGCGTTTCGGTGAGGGCACCATCATCGGGCTGAGCGGCAACGGGCAGGATGCCCAGGCACAGATCCAGTTCCGGGACGTCGGCACCAAGACGCTGGCCCTGGGGATCGCCAAGCTCGACATCCTGGCCTGACCGGCGCGGCAGGCCGGCAGCTCAGCTGCCGGCTACCGCCGCGTGCATCATGAAATCTCGAAAGGCAGCCGCTGCGGGCTCCAGCTCCTGGTCCGGCAGCCACAACAGGCCCGCCTCCATGGGCGGGATGGCGTCGGCCAGCGGCGCGGCTTCAATTTTCTTGCCTTCCAGCGACCACGGCCGATACACCATGTCTGACAGAATGGTGACGCCGAAGCCGTGCGCCACCAGACCGCGCAAGGCTTCCATCGAGCGGGTACGAAAGGCAATCCCGGGCGCTAGGCCGCGGGCTTCCCAGTAACTCAGTGCCGAACGCTCGCCTTCGTCCATCTCCAGCAGGATGTAAGGCCACGGTGCCACCTCCTGCAGGGTGATGGCCGCCTGCTGTAGCAGGGGGTGGCCGCTGGCCGCCCACAGCTGGCGGCGCGAGCGCACCAGCACATGGCGCGCCAGCTGACTGTCCGGCGCCATGTTCGACAGTAGCGCCACGCCCAACTCGACCTCGCCGCCAGCCACCGCTGCCTCGATCTGCGCGCGGTCCATGTCAACCAGATCCAGCACCACCTCCGGATAGCGGCGTCGAAAGCGCGCCAGCAGGGCCGGCAGGAAATAACCCAGCACTGTATAGGAGGCGGCGATGCGCACCACGCCACGCAGCGCGTAGCGCTGAAAACCGGGCTCGCTCAAGGCGTCGTCCAGGGCGTCGAGGATCTCTCGCGCACGCTGATGGAAATGATGGCCTTCGGGCGTGAGGCTCACCCCATGCGGGTGGCGCTCGAAGAGTTTGACGCCAAGGCGTGTCTCCAGCGCCTGCACGGCGTTGGTCACGGCCGATTGAGAAACGTGTTCGTCGGCGGCTGCCATGGACAACCGGCCGCTGCGGGCGGCGGCGGCAAAGTAGCGCAACTGGCGCAACGTGACGTCCTTGCTCATGACCTATGAGTTCCGTTTATCGAATAACAGAGGTCAGAATATATCAATATACGATAGCTACGGGCCTTCCTACACTCCGCTCAAACCCTGTTTGGGATAAGGAGAGAGACATGAATGCCCCGTTGCCGGCCGTCGTGGCCCAATCGCTGGCTGCCCAGGCCCCTGAGCGCCGCTATATGAGCGGCACCCAGGCCCTGGTGACCCTGCCCATGCTGCAGCGCGACCGCGATCGCGCAGCCGGCCTGAATACCTCGGGCTACATCTCGGGGTATCGGGGCTCACCGCTGGGCGGGCTGGACATGGCTCTCTGGAAGGCCCGGCAACAGCTGGCGGCCCATGATCTGGTTTTCCAACCTGGTTTGAACGAGGACCTGGCCGCCACGGCTGTCTGGGGCAGTCAGCAGGTGAACCTTTTTCCAGGCGGAACCCGCGATGGCGTGTTCGGGATGTGGTACGGCAAGGGGCCGGGGGTGGATCGTTCGATCGACGTGCTTAAGCACGCCAACGCCGCCGGGTCGGCCAGGCATGGCGGCGTGTTGCTGCTGGCCGGCGATGACCATGCTGCCAAGTCGTCGTCGGTGGCGCACCAATCGGAGCACGTGCTGATTGCCAGCGGCATCCCGGTGCTCTATCCGTCCAATGTGCAGGAGTACCTCGATTACGGCCTGCACGGCTGGGCCATGAGCCGTTATACCGGTCTGTGGGTCGCCATGAAGTGCGTGACCGATGTGGTCGAGTCCAGCGCTTCGGTGGCGGTCGACGCCCAGCGCTTGTCCATTGTCCTGCCCGACGGAGTGTTGCCCGAGGACGGGCTTAATATCCGCTGGCCCGATACGCCGCTGGCCCAGGAAGCGCGCCTGGTCGACCACAAATGGTATGCCGCGCTGGCCTATGTGCGCGCCAACCGGTTGAATCAGGTGGTGCTGGATTCGCCCCAGGCACGCTTTGGCATCATGACGGCGGGCAAGGCCTATCTCGATGTGCGCCAGGCCCTCAATGACCTGGGGCTGGACGAGGCTGCCTGTCGCGCCGCCGGTATCCGCCTCATGAAGGTCGGCTGCATCTGGCCGCTGGATGCCCAGGATGCCCGCGCCTTCGCCACCGGTCTGCAGGAAATCCTGGTGGTCGAGGAGAAACGCCAGATTCTCGAATATGCCCTCAAGGAAGAGCTGTACAACTGGCGTGACGATGTGCGCCCGCGCGTGTTCGGCAAGTTCGACGAGCGTGATAACGGGGGAGGAGAGTGGTCCACTCCGCGTGGCCAGTGGTTGCTGCCGGCGCGCTATGAGCTGTCGCCCGCGATGATCGCGCGTGCCATCGCCGCGCGGCTGGACAAGGTGGACCTGCCGCCGGCGATCCGCGCGCGCATGGCCGCGCGCCTGGCGGTGATCCAGGCCAAGGAGCGCGAGGCGGCGCGCCCGATCGTGGTCGAAGAGCGCAAGCCGTGGTTCTGCTCGGGCTGTCCGCACAATACCTCGACCCGCGTACCGGAAGGCTCGCGTGCCGTGGCCGGCATTGGCTGCCACTACATGGCCATGTGGATGGATCGCAATACCGACACCTTCAGCCAGATGGGTGGCGAAGGCGTGGCCTGGCTGGGGCAGAAGGACTTCACTGCCGAGCGGCATATTTTCGCCAACCTGGGAGACGGTACCTACTTCCACTCGGGCTTGTTGGCGATCCGTGCCGCCGTGGCGGCGCAGGCGCCGATCACTTACAAGATTCTTTACAACGACGCCGTTGCCATGACGGGCGGCCAGCCCATCGACGGCGTCCTGACCGTGCCGGGTATTGCCGCCCAGGTGCTCGCCGAAGGCGTCAAGCGCGTGGTGGTGGTGAGCGACGAACCGGAAAAATACCAGGCAGGCCTGGCGCTGCCGGCCGCCGTGACGGTGCACCATCGGCGCGAGCTGGATGCGGTACAGCGTGAGCTGCGCGAGATCGCCGGGACCACGGTCCTGATCTATGACCAGACCTGCGCCACCGAGAAGCGTCGCCGACGCAAGCGCGGCGATTATCCCGATCCCGCCCGGCGCGTATTCATCAACGAAGCCGTCTGCGAGGGTTGCGGGGATTGCTCGGTGAAGTCGAACTGCCTGTCGGTCGAACCCTTGGAAACACCGCTGGGTACCAAGCGGCGGGTGAATCAATCGTCATGCAACAAGGATTTCTCCTGTCTCGAAGGCTTCTGCCCCAGCTTCGTCACCGCCGAGGGCGCCAGCGTCAGGAAACCACAGGCCACGGGCGCCGCCGCGCCCCAGGCGCTGCCAGAACCGCCGTTGGCCACGCTTGAAGACGGGCGCAGCTGCCGCTTGGTGGTGGCCGGTGTTGGCGGGACGGGCGTGGTGACCATCGGGGCGCTGCTGGGCACGGCGGCCCATCTGGAAGGCAAGGGCGTAACGGTGCTGGACATGGCCGGGCTGGCCCAGAAGGGCGGCGCGGTGCTCAGTCACGTGCAACTGGCCGCCCGCCCGCAAGACCTGTATGCCACGCGCGTGGCCCTGGGCGAAGCGGATCTGGTGATCGGCTGCGATGCCCTGGTGGCGGCCTCGCCCGAAGTGCTTTCGCGGCTGCGCCCCAAGGGCGGGCGCGCCGTGGTCAATCGCAGCGCCGCACCGACGGCAGCCTTTCTGTCTCAGCCCGACTGGAAGTTCCCGGGTACCCAGGCCGAAGCCGCGCTGGCGCGGGCGGCGGACGGCGGTTGCGACTTCGTCGATGCGGGCCCGACCGCCGAGCGGTTGTTGGGCGACAGCATCTTCGCCAATCCCTTGCTGCTGGGCTTCGCCTGGCAACGCGGCGCCGTGCCGTTGGCGCGGACCAGCCTGCGGCGCGCCATTGAGCTGAATGGCGTGGCGGTCGAGAAAAACCTGCAGGCTTTTGAACTTGGCCGCCAACTGGCGCATCGCGGCGAGTCATCGGCCATGGCCGAGCACCGCGTTGCGATGCCGGAGTCGCTGGATGCCTTGATCGGGCGGCTGGCCGAGCATCTGCGTGGCTACCAGAGCCCAGCCTATGCCGCGCGCTTTGTACAGGCCGTGGAGGCCGTTAGGCAGCGCGAAAGCAGCCAGGGCATGGGGCAGGAAATCACGCGCGCCGTGGCACGCAATCTGGCCAAGCTCATGAGCTACAAGGACGAATACGAAGTGGCCCGGCTGCACACGTCGGCGGCGTTCCATGCGCGGCTGCGAGAGCAGTTCGATGGCGAACCGGGCAAGGACTACAAGCTGGTTTTCCATCTTGCTCCCCCGCTCATGGGCGGGCAGCGCAAACGTCGCTTCGGACCCTGGATCCAGCCGCTTTTCAGGGTTCTGGCCGGATTGCGAGGCTTGCGCGGCAGCGTCCTGGATGTCTTCGGCCATACCGGAGAGCGGCGCATGGAACGCGCCTTGATGCGCGACTATCTGGCCTTGGCCGAGGAGCTGGCTGCCACGCTGGCACCCGAGCGCCGCGAAGCGGCGCGGGCGCTCGCCGAACTCCCCGATACGATCCGGGGCTACGGCCATGTCAAGGCAGCCAAGGTCGAGCAGGCCGCCGGGCAGCGCCAGGCGCTGCTCAAGCAGTACCGCGCCTTGCAAACCTTGCGCCAGGCGGCCTGATGCGGGCCGGAGCCGCGCAGGCTCGGGCCTGCGTGGCTCCTGAAAAATCGGAAGATCAATTTCATGGGGCTAGCGATCGATGGCCCTGGGCATCCGGGGTTTCTCGTCGATTGCGGGTAAGCACCTATTAAAAAAAAGAGGGTGAAGTTTCAGACTCATGAAAACGCAGTAGGCAGTCTTGTAGTGCGAGTTACGTGTCCAGTCCTGGAGCCAACATGTCGATCGCAGCAAGCAGTCTTCCTGAAAACGATGGCACCTCCAACGCCTCCATGTGGCTGGGCGAGGAAATCAAGAATCTTCGCCGCGCGCGAGGCTATTCCTTGCAGATGCTGTCGGACCGCTGTGGCAAGTCGATCGGCTATCTCAGCCAGCTCGAGCGCGGGCTGACCACGCCGACCATTGGCGCGATGCAGGAAATCGCCCGCGCCCTCGATGTCCAGATCAGCTGGTTTTTTCCCAAAGGCAAGCCGGAAGACCCGACCGACAGCGGCATCGTGGTGCGTTACGAGCAGCGTCGCCGGCTGTCATTCGAGTCTGGCGTCGCCGATTACCTGCTTTCTCCGAGTCTTTCTGGCCAGCTTGAATTGCTGGTCTGCATCCTCGAACCCGGTTCCGACAGCGGGCAGGCCTATTGCCATCGTGGCGAAGAGGCCGGGGTAGTGATCCAGGGCAGCCTGGAACTATGGGTCGAGGAAAAACACTTTCTTCTGCAGCCGGGCGACAGCTTCGCCTTCCTGAGTACGCAGCCGCATCGCTACCGCAATCCCGGGCTGGTGCCCACCGAAGTGGTCTGGGCCATTACGCCGCCCACGTATTAAGCCGTAGATGCACATAGGCGCGACCGCCCGTCTTGGGGCCGGTTGCGTATCACGCCAAGAATTCGCTGTTTTCGCCGGTCCTGAACCAGGTGTGGATATCGCATGCCGCTCTCGGGATCCATCTGGCCTGTGCGGCCGGGGCCGTCGTTCAACGCTTTGTTGTGCTGATGAGGAAAACCGATGTTCCGGATCATTGTGCTGCGACTGCTGGTCGCGATTCCCGTGATGTTCGGCGTGCTGCTGCTGGGCTTCCTGTTGATGCAGGCCGGCCCCACCGATGCGGCGGTGGTCCGTGCCGGCCCCAATGCCACCGAGGATGTCATCAACGCCATCCGCCAGGAAATGGGCCTGGATAAACCGCTCTACGTCCAGTTCGGCATCTATGTC
>JAEWJD010000194.1 GCA_023386765.1 Pseudomonadota bacterium
GGCTTGGGTTCCGGCTTCGGTTTCGGCCCCGGCTGCGGCTTTGGCTTGGGCCGGGTGTCGTGCTTCACCGTTTCGATGATGGGCGGACGGGTCACTTCGTCAACGATGATCACCGGGGGGGCTGTGGGCCGGTTATCCCGAATTCCCGGGATAGGCTCAGGTTCAATCGTCGGGGTCGGCCCTCTCCAAGGAGGCGGCGGGCGGTCTCCCCCATCCACACTGTCCCGGCGTGAGGGGCGCACATCCTCGACCACGTTGTTCCGCTTGAACGAGCCGAGCGCGATCGAGACCTCCGATTCGCCTCCGGCGTAGAGGCTTTCCACGGTTTTCTGGGTCAGGTTCTTGCCATCAGTGTTGAGCGGCCCGCTGGTGCCATGGGCCGCTTTCACGCTTGCGGGGTCACCCACGTCGATGGTCGCCTTGTTGATGACTTCGCGATGATCGCGCTTGTCGCGCGCATACTGGCCATTCAGCATGACCATGCCGGTCGTCGTGTTCAGGCCGACCGACAACCCGCCTTTGCCGCCATCGACGTCCGTGACGTCCTTGATCTCCTCGGCACGGATCTTGCCGCCCGCCTTGATACTGCTCTGACCGCCTTGGGCCAGCAGGTGGGCGCCCTTCAGGTTGATATCGTCCTTGGCCATGACATCGAGCGCCCCACCGCTGCTGATGCCGGATTGCGTTTTCACCACCTTTTCGCGCTGGTGGTGGTGCTCTACCGTGAACCCTGCCGTCGGTGCGACAGCGAGCTTCGTCTTGGTGTTGAAGCTGGCCGACGCACCGATTGTCCAGGAGCCTCCATTCTTCTCCACATTGGTCTGATCCTGCAGGCTTTCGACTATCACGCTGCCGCCGCTGGCGATCTTGGTGGCGCCCGTGGTCTTGATGGTGGCGCCACGCAAGGTCGTGTCACCGCCCGACGTGATCCTGACCTGGCCAGCATCGATGCTGGCGTTCTGGAATGTCGTGCCGTCTTCGTTGGTGACGCTGTGATTGCCCGAGATCGTTCCCGTGAAACCCACTCCGGCGGTGGCCATGGCGGCGTTGGCGCCAGCATTCAGCGTGGCGGCCACCGTCACGCTGTGGTCCTGTGCAAAGCTCTTGGTCGTGCTCTTGGCTGCATCGAGCGTCACAGCCCCCTTGGCATCCAGCCCCACTTCCTGGCCCCCCGCAAACTGGGCGCCCTTGAGGTTGATGCCTCCTTGGGTGGCGACCAGATCGATATTGCCGCCGAACTTCTGGGTGTTCTCACGCGTCGAGGTGCTGCTCTTGTTGCCCCACGAGCCGGACAATGAGTTGGTTACGCCGGTCGCGGCCGTATCGGCGAAGATAAGCTGGGTGGCTTCGGTCGCCACCATGCCGACTGCCAGCAGCGGATCCACTTGCCGGCCGGGTTCATCCACGGCCTGACCAATCATGTCGCCAAAGCGTGAGATCGTTGTCAGCAGAGACGAATTGACATAGGCCTCGGGGGAACTCGTGAAACTGCTGTAGCTTGTCTCGTTGTTGATGACATCCACGGCCTTGGTGGTCTTGATGTCGCTGGCCGAGATGGTCAGCTTGTCATGGCCAGCGCTCTTGCCTTCATTCTTGAAGCGATCGCTGTTGATGTCGGCGCCGCCCAGATCAGCCGTGCCTGCCACTTTGATGCTGCCCGAGCCCACATCGAGCTGCCCATTGCTGTGCACCTTGCCGCTGAGCGTCGCTTCCTCCGAGCGGATATTGAAACCATAACCGGCGAACGCACCCGCCTTGGTGCCGCGACTCGTACTGGCGGTAATGCCCTGCTCGGTACCAGCCTTGGCCTCGGCCTGGAAACCGGCCGCGCCGGCGCTGGCCGATGCGAAGATCTCGCGGGTGTTGTTCCTGGTCTGCGCCCAGAGGTTGGAGGCAGCGGCCTTGAGCGTCAGGTCGCGCCCCACCTCGATATCGCTCTGGCTGGCCTGGATGGCGCCACCAGTGAGGGTGAGATCGCCGCGGGTCTTGAGCTTGAGCCTGTCGGTCGACAGCGTACTGCCGCGCTCGCTGGCGCTGGCGCTCTGTTCGGTATTGATGCTTTGCGACAACGCAGCGAAGGCCTCGCCCATGCCGTGCCGGACTTCGAAGGAATACGCCGAGTCCACCTCGGTCGCCGTGCCCAGATTGACATCGGCGGCGGCGATATCAAGTGTCTGGCCGGCAGACAGGCTGGCACCCCGGGTAGCCAGGCGCTCGGCCTTGACGATTGCCTGGTCGGCCGCCAACACCTGCGCAGAGTCCGTCCGCAGGATCAGCGCCCCCTGGTCGTCATAACCCAGGCTGCCCAGGATTTCCAGATTTCGCTCGGCGCTAAGGTTGACGTCCTTGCCTTGCACGCGGCCACCCGCCAGGAAGAGATCCCTGGCCTTGAGGGTGGCCTCGTCTTGCGCGAGCACGCCGCCGCGCACCCCGCCTGTACTGGCGAATGTGAGCTTGCCCTTGCCTGCGTCTATCGTCACCGTCTTGCCCTGAACACCGGCGTTGACCAGGTTGACGTCCGCCCCCTGGGTCTTGATCGTTACGGCGCCGCCGGAAGCCACCATTGCCCCGCCCTGTCTGCGCGCAGTCTCGGCGGCGCTTCGCGAACGGTCGGCCAGATAGACCCTCGGCATCATCGTGGGCTGGCCGTTGATGTCCTGCAACTCATACCAGACGATGTCTTTCTGCAAGCCCGCGATCTGCGCCGGGCTCAGCGCCGCGCCCACGATCAGGCCAAGACGGTTGGACTCGTCCCCGCCGTTGTCCATCAGCGCCTTGACGCCTTGCGCGCCGCTGCTTCCCGTTGTGCCCTGCGCCCCGCCCAGCAGGCGCTCGTACATCTCGCGCACAAGCAGGGTGTCGAAGTAGTTGTCACCGCTGACATACAGGCCTTTCTGGGGCTGGTACTTCAACAGCTTGAAGAAATAATCCGAACCATAGTATTGACTCTGGTCGACGTACTTCAGCCGGGTTTCGTAGATCGGTTGGGGAACCACCGGCTTGGGCCCGGCCTGCGCCTCAAGAAGGAGATCGCGCCTGACCCGGCCGCGCGCCTTGGCCCCCTGCCCCGCTTGCGCGGCAACACCCTGTGTATCTCCGTTGGCCGCGCGCGCAAACAGGAACTGGTTTCCCAGCAGACTGCGCAAGGCCGGATCGATGGCGCCTACGCCATTGCCCAATGCAAAGCTCGCATCGAGGGTGCCGTCGATGATGGGCACCTCGACCTGCCCGATCTGGGCGACCTGCGGCCGCGCGCCCTGCAGGCGTGCCTGCGAGGCATCCTGGCTGCTGTTGGCCCCCATGGACACCGAGCCCCCCATCAGGCTGACCCCGCCGCGCCCTGCCATCACGGTCTGGCTTGCCGGATAGAAATCCAGCGTGGCTCCGCGCGTACCGGCCTTGAACTCGCTCCAGCGCTGCGCCATCTGCGCCGGCGTCAGGCCGCGCCAATCGGCGCCCAACGCATTGGCCATGACCCGGTTGAGCAACGGTGCCTTGGACATATTGGCGGCCGCCAGCACAGGCCCCAGGCTGTCTGTCAGGTTGTAGCGGTACCACCAAAGATTGCGTTCCCGCTTGGCATTGCCCAGGATGAACTCCAGCAGGTTGTAAAGCGAACCGTGCTTGACCAGATCACCGTGCCCGATCGCGCCTTTGTCCTGCACCCAGGTTTCATAGGCGCCGGTGTTCATCTTCAGGTAATCCATCAGCCCCAAGGGGCGATACACCGATTCGTTGTGGATGTTGCCCGTGGCCTTGAGGGTGCCGTCGGCCAGGATGATGCCCTGATTGCGCACCGTGGGTGTCGCCGTGCCTTGCCCCGATTTCTGATTGATCTCGACATTGCGTCCGGCCCGCATCACGCCCTGCTTGACGCTCAGGTCGCTTTCCGGCTTGCGCACCTCGAAACCGTATATCTCGGTATGCCGCCAGCGCCCGACCGTCCAGTAACCCAAGGAGTTGGAGGTCGTCACCTTCTCTTTGGCCGACTCGCTGACCCACACATTGCCCGACAGCGTAGACAAATTCTCGATGGCGGGCGCATCAACGAGGAGATCCTGCCTGGCCTCAATGCGGCCGCTGTGGTTCCTGATGCCATGCTTGGCGACCAGCTCGATGTTGCCGGCCTGGGTCAGCATCCAGGCATCAGCCTGATTGCTGATGTCCGTCGCGTCGATATCGATGCCCGTGCCCGACCACATCAGGGCTCCCGCCTGGTTATCGACCTTGCCCTTGATCCTGAGGCTGAGCTGCTTGGGCGTGGCGATCACCGAAGCGTTGTCAAGATCGCTATCCGTGATGTTGAGCACGATCTTGCCGGGGTTCTGCAGCTCGCTTTTGATTCGCAACGAGGGGGTGTTGATGGTCAGCAGACGATTGGCCAGCGGTGCCTGGCGCGCGCCGTCCAGCGTCAACCCATCGGAATTGACGATGTCCAGGGTGAGATCGTTGCCTGCGCTGAAGAGGCCGGTATTGGCGTAATCGCGGGTGGTGGCCTTGATGTCCTGGCTCGCCTGGATCTTGCCGGCATTGTGCAGGGATACGGAGGTGTCGAACGTGCCATCCGTGATCGCCATGCGGCCATCGGCCTGATTGTCCAACACGCGGGCCTTCAGGGTCAGGGTCTTGCCTTTGACCTCGCCCTGGTTGCGCACTTCCCCCTCGTTGCTGACCAAGGTGACCGTCTTGATGGCATGCAGCAGGGCATTGCCACCGAGGTTGCTGATGTTCCTGGCAGTCAGGTTGAGATCACTCGCCTGCAGCTTGCCCTGATTGACCACGTCTGCCCGGGCGGTCAGTGCTGCCTTGCCGGAAATACCGATCGTGCCCGCGTTGTTGAAGCTCTTGGTGGCGATGTTGAGCGTTTTGCCCATGATTTCGCTCTTGGCCCCGAGTCGCGTAGCCTCCTTGAGGGTCAGGTCGACGCTGCCGTTGACTGCGATCTTGCCGTTGGCCTCCAGGTCGCCGGCCTGCACCGCCAGGCTGCCTCCCTGGCTGCGACCAGCGCCTGCTGCGCCACCTGTGCCACCGGTGGCGCGATCCTTGGTGATGTCGATGTCACCGGCGAGCCGGACCTTTTCGTCGGCCACGATCTTGGCGCCACCGCCAAACAACGTCAGGTTGCCCAGGATGGAAACCGCCTTGCCGCTGGCCATGAAGGACTGGCCATTGATGACGCTGCTCTCGCGGTTCAGGATGACCGGTCGCGAAGTTGCCCCCGCTTGGGCGCTGCCGCCGGCCACCGACATGCCGCCCATGCTGACCGTGCCCGAGGAGCTCACCTCGCCATCGTTGTCGATGATGCCATCGGACTTCAGGGACACCGAGGTGTTGCCCGTCTCCTGCCCCTTGTCTTCGAGGACGGCGACGATCACACCCGTATTGCTCAGCCTCTGCCTGGCCTGCACACGGGTCATCCCATAGGAACGCAACGCGAACTGGTTGGAAATCTCCCTGGCCTGGATATCCAACACCTCCTGTCCATTGACCAAGCCTTGGTTATCCAGTTTGCCGCTCAGCTCCAGACGGGTCTTGCCCTGCTGAGAGGCGACCATACCGCCGGCATTGCGGACGTCCTGGCCCTTGATGACGACATCGCCCTTATTGGCGCGCAGGCCGGTATCGGAGGCAATGACCGCGGCCGCGATAAGCGACTCCTTGCCGTGCTTGTCGGTTAGGTAGACTTCAGGCCGGTTCTTGAGCTTGCGTATGACTGCATCGTCCAGCTTCTTGTCACCCTCCAGCGCATAGAGATCGCCTTGCAGCAGCAAGGCGTTCTTGATCTGGACGTCGACCGCCGGCTGGCCCGCGCTCAGATCCTCGCCCGTCGCCTGCAACACGGCCTTGGACAGAATGGCGTTATTGCCCTGAAGAACGATCTGCTTGGCCGAGACGTCTTTGTTGATAAAGACCAGGTCTCCGTTGGAACCCGCCGTCAGCGCCAGCCTGCCGGCGACCATCGAACCGTCGTCTGTCGAAGGCTTGGCGGTACCCAGCCAGATATCCCCGGTTCCGGCCCCCAGGTTGACATCGCCGCCCACCGTCAGCGCCTCGATGGCGGCAGCGCCGCTGGTCCACATATCCAGATTGCCCGAACTGCTGATACGCCCCATGGACAGCCGGGTACCGGCACTGACGTCCATGCCCCCCGGGCCGATATCGGCCGCCGTCAACATCACTTCGCCACGAGGCGCGGCGGCCACGCCAGCACCGGTTTCGACACTGCGCCGCGAGCGGCGGCTCTGCGCCGGCGCCGGCGTTTGCGCCGCCTTGAGCACGACGGCATTGGCGCGCAGATTGTTGATGGAAACACCGTTGCCAGCCAGGGCGGTCAATGTCTCTGCGATAGCCAGATCGCCCAGCAGCAAGCTCTCGCCCGCGATCAGCTTGAGACTGCGGCGCGCGGTCAGCGCCGCCTGGTCGAGCTTGATATTGCCGCGCCCGGCCTGCAACAGCACTTCCGTGGCGGGGGTGGTCTTGGAAGCTGGCGAGGTGCCCGGCGCCGCCTCCGAGGGCCCAAGCTGCAGATAACCGATCGCCAGATCCGTGCCGGCGCGAAGGCGCGCCGCGCCTGCATCAGCCTGGAGCTCCTTGATGTCGATGCGCCGCGCGCTGTCGATCTCGACACCGCCCTCGGCCTGTACCAGCCCGGCCCAGGCATCGCCGCCCGACTTGGCCACCAGCCCCTGGGTGGTGGCCGCCGCGCCCAAGGTAAGGTTTGCGCCGGCGATCAACGCCAGATCGCGACCATTGGCGGTTGCCAAAGACAGATCGCGCTCCGCCTGGGCTTCGACCTGCCCGGTCGCCAGCAGCAGCCGCCCGTCGATGCTGCCACCGGCGCGCAGCACGGCATCGCCCGTGCGGGCGGTGCCCAGCGTGATGTTGCCCGCCGCATCAATGAAAAGGTTTTCAGGCGCGGACAAGCTTCCAGGCAGGCGCACGCCCATGCCGGAATCCGTGGCGACCAGCATGACGGCGGATCCGTACATCGAACCCGCCGCAGCACCATCGATGGCATAGCCGGAAACGGCTTCGGCACCGGCAGCACCCGTCTCGCCCGGCTGGCGCTTGCCGGTGGTCGCATCAAAGCGGCCTGTGCCGGCCACCGCCAGCAGTGCGGCACCCTTGCCCTCACCGGCATGCGCCACCGGGCCATCAACCCGGATCAGCTTGGCGATCATATCGAAGGTTTTCAGTCCGTCGGTATTGACGCCGCCTGCCCCCACCGTGACCCGCCCGCTTTCCACCTGGAAGCCCAGCTTGCCGTCGTTGAGCCACGGGCGCCCCGACGTCAGTGTCAAGCCGGTGGCGTTATAGGTGCTTAGCCCATCGGCGGTAATGCCGTTGGGGTTGGCAATGAAAAGATGACTCGGGCCGCCGAAGACCTCCAGCGTGCCTTGCAAGCGGCTGCTCTGGGTGCCGGTCACTTCGGCCAGAATGCCGGTGGCCATCTGGGTACCCAGCCGCGGATTCTTGCTGACCTGCCCGGCGATGTGCGAGCGGCCATCCTGCAGACTGTTGTTGAACACGGCACCCGGATTGCTGGTATCGAACTGCTTGAATTTGTTGTGCGACAGCCCCTGGGCATCCGGCGCGTTGATGTTGATCAGCGGCACGCCCGAGGCAGATTTGCTGACGTCCGGACCGTCGCGCCCGTCCGCCACGATCTGGGCGAGGGCCGGCGCGATGGCGACCAGCCCGAAGGCACCGAGCATGGCACGCGACAGGCCGGCCAGACGGAACAGGGCGGCCACGCCGCGACGGGCGCGACGGCCGGATTTCTTGCGGCCGACGGCGTTGACTTCAGCGATGGGCACATACATGCCACGCACTTTGTTGAAGACCAGGCGATAGAGATGAGTGTTCAAGGCAAGCCACCTTCTTGGCGAGGATGGAGCACGAGAATCCGGCTCGAACAGGGATTCCGTGAATAGGATGAGGGCTGCCGCGAGTATGGATTCGCACCCTGTATCGACGCAGCCAGCACTGACGTGTTCACACGTAGGCGTATTCCTATTTGGTAATCCGGCACCTATCCGTCGCGGCTTCCGGGTCCCCGATCCTTCAGCCCGTCCGACGGGCGTATCATGTCCGCCAACACGCCCGCACGAGGCGTGCATCCCTATCGAGGAGACACCGCATGCCGCGGGCGTATCGCAATCCGGCACCGGGCCTTGTCCCGGCTACCGCCGCCGGACAGCCTTTGCTGGGCATTCTGCTGCTGATCCTGTCCGTCACGACCCTGTCGTGCCTGGACGGCAGTGGCAAATGGGTCATGAGTGCAGGCGTGCCGCTGCTGATTCTTTGCTGGGTCCGCTACCTCGTGCACCTGGGCCTGGTGCTGGGACTGGTGTTGCCCCTGCGTGGTCGCAGCGTGCTGCGAGCCCGCCGGCCGCGCGATCAGCTGCTGCGGGGCGCCGCCATGTTCTGCGCCACCTTGATGTTCTTCAATACCCTGCGCTACCTGCACCAGGCCGAAGCCACTGCGATCAATTTCCTGGCCCCCATGCTGGTGCTGCTGGTGGCTCCCTGGTTGCTGCGCGAACCGCCACGCCTGTCACGCTGGATCGCCTGCGCGGTGGCTTTCGCGGGCGTGCTGATCGTGATCCGCCCGGGCGGCGGCCTGGACCCGATCGGCGTGCTGTCTGGGCTGGGCACTGCGGTCTGCTTCGCCGCCCAGTTCATCCTGACCCGCCGGGTGGCCGCCGATGACCCGTATACCTCGCTGATCTGGAGCGGCGCAATAGGCACAGCCTGTCTGACGCTGATGCTGCCCTTCACCCTGCCTGCGGCGCTGCCGGTGCTGGCCGCACTGGACGGGGCCACCTGGGCCTTGCTGCTGTCGACCGGCGTCTCCGGCGCCATGGGACACCTGTTGCAGATCCAGGCCTATCGCCACGCGCCGGCCTCCACCCTGGCACCCTTCGTCTATCTGCAGATCGTGAGTGCCACGGCGGTCGGCTGGCTGTTCTGGGGGCATTTCCCGGATGCCCTGACCTGGGTGGGCATCGCCATCATCTGTGCCAGCGGCGTGGTAACCGGGATGCTGGAGTGGCGCCGGGTGCGCCTGGCACGGCCTTGAGGCTCAGGCCTGCAGACGGCCGCCGGCCAGCACGAGCTGGCGATCGCACCGTGCGGCCAGCCCGCGATCATGCGTCACCAGCACCAGGGTGACGCCCTGCTCGCGCTGCATGTCGAACATCAGTTCGACGATGGTCTGACCCGTCGCGGCATCCAGGCTGCCGGTGGGCTCATCGGCCAACAACAGGGCCGGTTGCACCACAAAGGCGCGCGCCAGCGATACCCGCTGCTGCTCACCGCCTGACAACGTACGGGGATAGTGATTCAGGCGCTCGCCCAGCCCGACCCGCTGCAGCATCTGGCGTGCTGCCTGACTGGTCTGCGCCGCCGGTTGCCCGGCCAGTTCGAGGGGCAGCATCACGTTTTCGAGCGCCGTCAGATTGGGCAGCAACTGGAATGACTGGAATACAAAGCCGAGCTGCCGGGCGCGCAGCTGCGCACGCCCATCCTCATCCAGCGCAAAGATATCCTGGCCAGCCAGGCGCACCGTGCCGCTTGAGGGAACATCAAGCCCGGCCAGCAGTCCGAGTAAAGTGGATTTGCCGGATCCGGAACTCCCGGTGATCGCGACGGCCTCGCCGCGGCCAACCGTAAAATCCAGAGTATCGAGTATCGTGAGCTCGCCGGCCGCATCTGCGACGCGCTTGCCCAGACCAACGACTTCTATTGCCTTGTTGCTATCCATGCACCCGATTTTCCGTTTTGTATCCGTATTGATGGTGTCGGCCGCCGCGCTGCCAGCCGCCCATTCACAGGCCGCCCCCCCGCCGGCCGTCGTCCTTGTGGTCGGCGACAGCCTGTCGGCCGAATATGGCCTCAAGCGCGGCAGCGGCTGGGTCGCTCTGCTGACGCAGCGGCTTTCCGAACAATACCCGAATTATCAGGTCGTCAACGCCAGCATCAGCGGCGACACCACCAGCGGGGGCAAAAGCCGCCTGCCTGCCCTGTTGACGCGACACCAGCCGCGGGTCGTGCTGGTAGAGCTGGGTTCCAATGACGCGCTGCGTGGGCTCTCGCTGGCCATGACACAGCAAAATCTCGAATCCATGACGCGCCAGATCCAGGCCGCCGGGGCACGCCCCTTGCTGGTCGGCATGCAGATACCGCCGAACTATGGGCGCCAGTACAGCGAACGCTTCGCCCAAGTGTTCAAAGAGGTGGCCGATAAAGAAAACGCCCGGCTGGCACCATTCCTTCTGGATGGAATGGCAACAGACCGGGCGCAATTTCAAGCGGATGGAATCCACCCCAATGAGGCGGCCCAGCCGGCCCTGCTCGACAATGTCTGGCCGAGCCTGGAGCCGCTGCTCAAGGATCAGCCTTCGGCCGGCTGATCTCCCTGCACGACCCCTGCGGCGGGCGGCATCACCTTGACCTTGTACAGGTCACGCAGCAGATTCAGCACGGCCTGATCTTCGGCCTCGCCCCAAGCGCCGGCCAATTGGCGGGCCAGGTTCCGGGCGTCATCGGGGTTGGATTGGCCGGCTTCGACGCCATCCAGGCGCACCAGGATGAAGTCGGAACCCGCTGCCACGCCGGCGTAGCCCGGCAGCTTGGCAGGATCCATGCGCATCACGGTATCCAGCACGCTGCGCGGCAGATCCGAGGGCTGCTCACGCCAGATGGTCTGCACCGGGCCGAAGCCGTCGGTGCCGCCATCGGCCTGCAGCGTTTTCAGGGCCGCCTCACCGGCCTCGTGGGCGGCCTGGGCGGCACGCTCGTCGAGCAGGCGGGCCTCGATGACCGACTTGACCTTGTCCAGCGGCGGCACATGGGCCGGCTGCACATCGGCCACGCGCAGGGCCAGCATGGTGTCGGGAGTGAGTTCGATCACGCCGGTGTTCTGCTTTTCGCGCAGCACTTCACTGGCGAACAAGGCCTGACGCACGCGCGGGTTGTCCAGCAAGGCGGAATCCGCACTCTCGGCCGCCGCCGGGCCTTCGGTCTGCGACGCCGGCAGCAGGCCGCTGCGGGTCACGCCGGTGGCGTGGCGCAGTTTCAGGCCAAGCGCGTCGGCTGCGGGCTGCAGGCTGTCGCGATGGTCATAGACCGCACCTTGCAGCTTGGTGGCCATTTCAGCAAAACGTGCCGAAGCCAGCTGCTTGCGGATTTCGCTGGTGATCTGGTCCTTGACCTCGGCCAGCGGCTTGGTGACAGCCGGCTTGATGTCCGTGACCTTCAGGATGTGCAGGCCGAAGGGGCTCTCGACCACGCCGGACACGCCATCCTTGGGCAACTCGGCGATGGCCTTGGCCACGCTGGGCGGCACTGAACCGCCTGCAATCCAACCCAGATCGCCACCCTGGCCGGCCGAACCGGCATCCTGCGACGACTTGCGGGCCAGATCGGCAAAAGCGGCCGGATTGGCCGCGGCTTCTGCAGCCAGCGACTCGGCGCGCTCACGGGCGGCCGTGCGCTGCTCTTGCGAGGCACCTGCCGGAAGGTCGATCAGGATGTGACTGGCGCGGCGCTGCTCGGGCGTACCGAAGCGGTGCTTGTTCTGCTCGTAGTAGCTGGCGATGTCTTCGTCCTTGACCTGCACGCCGTCCGTGGCGGCCGCCTCGTTCAGCACCAGGTAGTCCACCTGCACCTGTTCGGGCACACGCAGGCTGTCCTTGTTGGCGTCATACCAGGTTTGGAGATCCTGTGGCGTGATGGTGATCTTGGCGCGATAGTCGGCGGCGTCGAAGCGGCGCAGCTGGATGCTGCGCTTCTGGGTCAGCGCGGTCTGGATGTCCTCGACCACGACCTGCGGCACGCTGGCCGACAGGCCGATGGGTTCGAGCACGCGGGCGACCGCCAGATCGCGGCGCAGACCGTTCTCGAAGGACGTGGGCGACAGGCCCTGGGCGGCCAGCACCTGGCGGTAACGCTCCGGCGAGAAGCGGCCATCTTCCTGGACTTGCGGAATGGCGGCGATGGTATCGCGCAGCGTGGTGTCGGAAACCGAGAAACGGTTGTCCTGAGCGACCATGGCCAGCAGGCGCTGATCGATCAGTTGATCCAGCAATTGCTGGCGCATGGCGGGGGTGTCCAGTACGGCCGGATCGAACTGCGAACCCAGGCGCTGGCGGAACTGTTCCAGCTGATTGCGGTGGGCCATGTCAAATTCGGACTGCTTGATGCCCTGATCGGAAATGACCGCCAGCTCGACCTCACTGTCAATGAAGCTGGAGTAGCTTTGCATACCCACCAGCACAAATGACGGCACGATCAGAAGCAGCAGGATGAACTGCATCCAACGCCTATGGCTGCGAATTAATTCGAACATGTATTTCCTGTTGCCAGATTGGCGCGGCGCGGGCCTAGCCAAACACGAAAAAAGGGCGAATTCAGATCGCCCCTGTCGTTGCTGTGTACGACCCCGCGCGCCAACGCTTCTAGATGAAGACAAAAACGCTTGGTCAGCCGCCGGAGTTTACCACCTCCTCAAGCGCTGCCCAGCCCCCTTGCGCAAGCCCGCGGACCGGTTTGGGGAACCGCTAAGGCGGTATGCTTGCAGGTGTTTGCGCAGCACGCTATCCGTCCGAAGATTTCTCCTTTCTCATCTGACCGAGGCCCCATCATGTCCCGCCTGCCGGCTTGGCCCTATTCTCCCTATATCGCTCACCGCAATGGCGGCCACCTGGCGCCGGAAAATACGCTGGCGGCCATGCGCGTGGGCGCGGCCCATGGGTTTACGATGTTCGAGTTCGACGTCAAGCTCAGCCGCGACGGCATCGCCTTTCTGCTGCACGATGACACGCTCGACCGCTGCACCGATGGCCAGGGTCCGGCCGGCGCGCTGGATTTCGGTCAGCTCGCCCAACTGGACGCCGGCAGCTGGCATTCGGCCGGTTTCGCCGGCGAGCCGCCCCCCAGTTTTGCCGCCATTGCGCGCTTTGCACGCGCCAACGACCTGGCCTGCAACGTCGAGATCAAACCTTGCCCGGGCCAGGAAGCCGAGACCGGCGCGGCCGTCGCGCAACTGTGCGCCCATTTCTGGCAAGATGCGGCCGTGCCCCCGCTGCTGTCATCCTTCCAGGAAACCTCCCTGGCCGAGGCGCGCCGCGTCGCTCCGCAAGTGCCTCGTGCCTTGCTGGTCGACACCATCCCCTCCGACTGGGCGCAGCGCCTGGCCGCACTGGAGGCGGTGGCGCTGAATATCAATCACCGCGACGCCAGCGCCGGGTTTGTGCAGACCATTCATGCCGCCGGTTATCGCGTTGCGGCCTGGACCATCAATGAACCGGGCCGTGCGCGCGAGTTGCTGGCGTTGGGGGTCGATGCCATTTTTACCGACAATCTGGCCGAAATCCGGCCTGCCTAGAGGAACCTCGTGTTCAGTTATCGCCACGCTTTTCACGCCGGCAACCATGCCGACGTGCTGAAACACGCCATCCTGCTCCACACCCTGGAGTACTTCAATCGCAAGGACGCCCCATATTGGGTCATCGATACCCACGCCGGCGCCGGACTGTATGCCCTGGATGGTGATTGGGCCAACAAGAACGCCGAGTTCGCCGATGGCATCGGCCGTCTCTGGGAGCGGCAGGACTTGCCCCCCATCCTGGCCGACTACGTACAGCGCGTGCGCCTGGACAATCCGGACGGCCGCCTGCGCCACTATGCCGGCTCACCCTGGCTGACGCTCGATGCCCTGCGCGACCGGGACCGCCTGCGCCTGTTCGAAATGCACCCGACCGAATCGGGCGTGCTGGCCAAGAACCTGGAGCAGACCACCCGCCAGCACCTGCGCCAGACCACCATCTACGCCACTGACGGATTCGAAGGCATGAAGGCGCTCCTGCCGCCACCCACGCGGCGCGGTCTGGTGCTGATCGATCCTTCGTATGAAGACAAGCAGGATTACCGCCGCACGCTGACGGCAGTCAAGGAAGGGATCAAACGCTTCGCGACCGGCACCTATGCCGTGTGGTATCCGTTGGTGCAGCGGCGCGAAGCCGTCGACATGGCACGCCAGCTCGAGCGCCTGCCGGTCAAGAGCTGGCTGCACGCCACACTGAGCGTCAAGCACCCATCCACGGATGGCTTCGGCTTGCATGGCAGCGGCATGTTTCTCGTCAATCCGCCGTGGACGCTGGAGGCGGCCCTCAAGGAGGCCATGCCCTATCTGGCACGCGAGCTGGCGCAGGACAACCGCGCCAGCTACACCCTGCAGTATGTTGAGAACCCGGCCCCCGGCAAGGCCTGAACGCCTCAGGCGGCCTGGCGCTGCGCCGCCTTCAGCTGGGCCTGGGCATCGCGTAAGGCGGTGCGCAAGCCCTCTTCAATGACGGGATGGTAGAACGGCATCTCGAGCATGCGTGCCACGGTCAACTCCTGTTGCACCGCCCAGGCCAGCAGGTGGCCGATATGTTCAGCCGCTGGCCCGACCATCTCGGCGCCCAGGAAACGCCCGCTGCCTGACTCGGCGTACACGCGCAGCAACCCCTGGTTCTTCCGCATCACGCGAGAGCGTCCCTGGTTGCCAAAGTCCACCTGGCCGATCACGAAACGGCCGGCTGGCAGGCTCCGGTAAGGCGTGCCGACCAGCGCAATTTGCGGGTCGCAGAACACCACGCCCAGCGCCGCGCGCCGCAAACCGGCCTTGACGACCGGAAAGCTCGCGGCATTCTCTCCCGCAATTCGGCCTTCGTCGGCAGCCTCGTGCAGCAGCGGGGCATCGGCGTTGGCGTCACCGGCAATGAAGATCGCCGATTTGCCAGCCTGCATCGTATGGCGATCGAAACGCGGCACGCCACGCTCGTCCAACGCCAGGGAGGTGTTCTCGAGCCCCAGGCCATCGACATTGGGACGACGCCCCGTGGCGACCAGTGCGTAATCGAAGCGCTCGGTACGCTCGGTATTGTCCAGCGCGATATAACGCAGCTCGACCTCGTCACCGACCCGTTTGGTCTCCAGGACGCGGGCGTCCGGATCCAGATAGAACTCACCCTGGAACACACGCCGCGCCGCCTGGCGTACCTCCGGGTCACTGATGCCGCCCAGGCTGCCGCTCACGCCGAACACCCTGACATCCACACCCAGACGCGCCAGAGCCTGCCCGAGCTCCAGCCCGATCACACCGGGACCGAACACGGCCACGCGGGCAGGCAGGGTATCCCAGGAAAACACGTCGTCATTGACGACCAGACGATCACCGAGGGCCTTGAAAGGCCCGGGGATGGCCGGGCGCGAGCCGGTTGCGATCACGACGCGCTCGGCATGCACTTCGGTATGGTCATCGATCTGCAGCACCGTATCGCTCACAAAACGCGCATAGCCATGCAGTTTGTCTTCCGCCGGCAGATTCTCGACGCTTTCCAGCACGAAGCCCACGAAACGATCCCGTTCGCGTTTGACCCGCTCCATCACCGCCGCACCGTCGATGGTTACGCCGCCGGGCACCTGCACGCCGAAGGGCTCGGTATGGCGTGCGGCATGCGCCGCCTCGGCGGCAGCGATCAACAGTTTGGAGGGCATGCAGCCTACCCGCGCGCAGGTCGTCCCATAGGGGCCGCCTTCGATCAGAACAGCCCGTTTTCCGGCGTTTCGCGCCGCCCGGTAGGCGGCCAGACCGGCCGTGCCGGCGCCGATGACCGCGATGTCGGTATGCAAGGTTTTCATGGGGAGATACTCCAGGCAACAGACGCAAATGCCCGCCGGCCCCCGCTTAAGCGCGGCCGGCGGGCATCCGATGACAGAGGAAGGTGCGCCCTGATGGGCGCATGGGCCTTAGGCGAAGTGCGCCTTGAGCTCGTCCAGGCCGCCGATCAGCTTGCCGCTGATGAACACCTGGGGCGCCGTGCCCTTACCCGACACCGCGCCGATGACGCGACCACGGACCTTGTTGTCCAGCGGGATCTCGATGGGATCGAAACCCTTGTCACGCAGCAGGGCCTTGGCCTCGATGCAGAACGGGCAACCGTCCTTGGAGAACACCACCACCTGCTCGGGCTTCTTGGCGTTGGGGGCCAGGTAGTTCAGCATGGTGTCGGCATCGGAGACTTCGAAGGGGTCGCCTTCTTTCTCGGGCTCGATGAACATCTTCTCGACCACGCCATCCTTGACCAGCATGGAGTAGCGCCAGCTACGCTTGCCGAAGCCGAGGTCTTCCTTGTCCACCAGCATGCCCATGCCTTCGGTGAAGGCCGTGTTGCCGTCCGGCACCATGGTGATGTTGCCGCACTCCTGATCCTTGGCCCATTCGTTCATCACGAAGGTGTCGTTGACCGATACGCAGACGATTTCGTCCACGCCGTTCTCGAAGAACGTCTGCGCGAGCTCGTTGTAACGCGGCAGGTGGGTCGAAGAGCAGGTCGGCGTGAATGCGCCAGGCAGCGAGAAAACGACCACCGTGCGGTTCTTGAACAGTTCGTCGGTCGTCAGCTTCTTCCAGCTGTTGCCGTCACGAACGGGAAACGTCACGTTGGGGACACGCTGGCCTTCACGGTTTTGCAACATTTAGCTCTCCTATGGAATATCGGGTGATTGGCGGTAATCACACCGCCGATGTCGTAACTTTACGTATTTACTATCAATAAATCCAATTCAATTATTTAAATTGATCGATTGGTAAAATATATCAAGACAAATATAGTGATTTATTTTGCCTTGGGATCATAACCCGCGTCGCGGATGGCCGCCTCGATGGCGGCCCGGGGTTCACCCGGTTCAACCTTCACTTCGTGACTGGCCAGGTCCACCTCGACGCTGGCGCCGGGCAGCACTGCCTGAACTGCGTTGGTGATGGCCTTGACGCAATGACCGCAGGTCATGTCGTTGACGATGAATACAGCGCTCATGGGAACTCCTGGATAGCACGGCATCTTTGCCTGAGAGGGGAATGTCTTTAGGATAAAGCTTACCCTCATGGGAAGGTCAAGCCGTATATGGGTTTGACCTTCCCATGATGGAAAGGTTCATACTGTCAGATTCGCGCCTACATCCTGCCATGGCAGACGGCACGCACCTCTCGTGGAGATCGACATGAATATCGGCCAGGCATCCCTCGCCAGCGGTATTTCCGCCAAGATGATCCGCTACTACGAAAGCATCGGGCTCATTGCGCCGCCTGCGCGCAGCGATGCCGGCTACCGCCACTATCGTGAAGAAGACCTGCATGCCCTGCACTTCATCCGGCGTGCACGTGGCCTGGGGTTCTCCGTCGAGCAGATGCATGAGCTGCTGGCGCTCTGGCGCGATCGCAGCCGTGCCAGTGCCGATGTGAAACGCATCGCGCTGGAACACGTCGCCGAACTGGAGCGCAAAGCCGCCGAGCTGCACGAGATGGCAGACACCTTGCGCCATCTCGCCCGTCATTGCCATGGCGATGCCCGGCCCGATTGCCCCATCATCAGCGGGCTGAGCGAAAAGCCATCCGCGGCTTGAAACCTCAGCTCGCCTGGTCCCCGGCCGCCTGCGCCTCGGCTTCGGCAGCGGCAGCAGCCGCGCGCTCCCTGCTCTTCTGCTGTACCTGAAGTACCTCGGCTTCGGGCAAGGACTCGAACACGGCGATCGACTCCACGTGACCCGTATGGGGGAACATGTTGATCACACCAGCAGCTTCCAGCACGTAACCCCCCTCATGCACCAGGATGGCTGCATCGCGCGCCAGCGTGGCCGGGCTACAGGAGACGTAGACGATACGGCGCGGGCGTTCGGCTGGCATAAGCTGCGAGAGAGCCAGGGCCACCGCATGCGCGCCTTCACGCGGCGGATCGATGAGCATACGGTCGAAGTAACCCAGCCCACGCAGCCATGAGACATCAACCTCGAACAGGTTGAGCGTGGCAAATGAGGTACGGTCCTGCAGGCCATGCTGCATGGCGGCCTCCATGGCGCGGTCCGTCAGGGCCTTGCTGCCCTCCACGCCCACGGCTTCGCGCCCCTGGGTGGCCAGCGGCAAGGTGAAGTTGCCCAGGCCGCAGAAGAGATCCGCCACCCGGTCCCCGGGCTGCACGTCCAGCAGTTTGAGCGCACGGCTGACCATGGCGCGGTTGATCGCGTGGTTGACCTGCGTGAAGTCGATCGGCCGATAAGGCATGCGCAGGCCGAACTCGGGCAAGGTGTAGGCCAGGGCATCGACATCGGCGCGATCCAGGGGGTGCACCGTATCGGGCCCCTTGGGCTGCAGCCACCACTTCACATCGTGCTCGCTTGCAAAAGCGCGCAGGATGGCGATGTCCTGATCCGTCAGAGGCTCAAGGTGGCGCAGCAACAGCACCGTGGCGGTATCGCCCAGCGCCACTTCGATCTGCGGCATGCGATCAGGCCTCGACATGGAGCCGATCATGGCACGCAACGGCAGCAGCATGGCGCTGATCTTGGGCGGCAGCACGTGGCATTCACGCATGTCGGCCACGTAGCTGCTTTTGCGCTCATGAAACCCTACCAGCACGCCGCCTTTCTTGGCCACTACCCGCACCGACAGGCGTGCGCGATAGCGATAGCCCCAGGTCGGCCCATGCAGCGCAGGCAGGATACGCTTGGCTCGGACCTTGCCGACGTGCAGGAAACCATCTTCCAGGGTGCGCTGTTTGATGGCCACCTGGGCCGACGGCTCCAGATGCTGCATCACGCAGCCGCCACAGACGCCAAAGTGTGGGCAGCGCGGCTCGACCCGCTGCGAGGAAGGCCGAAGCACTTCCTCCACACGTGCGTTTTCATAGGAAGGCTTGCGACGCACGGTCGTCGCGCGCACGCGCTCCCCGGGCAGGGCCCCCTCCACAAACACGACCTTGCCCTCACGGTGGGCCACGCCCCTGGCTTCCTGATCCAGGGATTCAATCATCAGTACTTCGTCGTCCATCTCGCACGCATCCAGTTTTTTCGGCAGCCGCGCATTGTAAAAGACCCTGGCCACAAAAGAAAAAGGCCTGCCAG
>JAEWJD010000198.1 GCA_023386765.1 Pseudomonadota bacterium
GACTTGCCACGCGCGCGCCAGTTGCTGGCTGAGGCCGGCTACCCCAACGGATTCTCTGTCGATATTTTTGTACCGGCAGGTCGTCCATCGCGCGAACGCCTGGGCGTAGCAGCACAACAGCTGCTGCGGCCATTGGGAATCAAGCTGAACGTGCAGCGCGTCCCCTACAACCGCTACGCCGCCGGGGTATCGGGCATCGCCCCCATGTATGTGGACGGTTTCTTCGCCAACCCGGTGATTGACGCGGCAACCACACCCTGGTTTCACAGCAACGGGTCATGGAACTCGCGTATGTGGCATTTTTCCAGTCCACGCGCCGATCAAGCCTTGGACAACGGCCGTGCCGCCACCGACGCTGCCCAGCAGAACCACCATTACCAACAATTCCAACAAGCCGTCGTCGATGATGTACCGGGCATCATCGCCTACGTCACCAATGTGGCATCTGCCTATCGCAGTAATCTCAAAAACTATCGCACCAACCCCTATCTCTGGATCGACCTGTTCGATGTAGAGATCGCCGACGCCGGGAAATAGACCATGTGGGCCTATCTCATCCGACGACTAGGCCATGTCGTCTTCGTGGTCGCGGTCATGGCGGTATTGATCTTCCTGATCACCCAGGCCATGCCAGGCAATGTGGCCTATAGCATCGCCGGTCACTTCGCAACGCCCGAGCAAGTGGCAGCGGTCGAACAGCGACTGGGCCTGCACGATCCGCTATGGACCCAGTTTTGGCGCTGGGCGAGCGGCGCATTGCGCGGCGACATGGGTGATTCGCTGGTCATGGGCCGTCCGGTCGGCCCCCTCATCTCGGAAGCGCTGGGGCACTCGGCCCAGTTGGCGGTGGCCGCCCTTGCGCTGACCGCGCTAGGCGGAATCACGCTGGGCGTGGTCGCTGCCATCTGGCATGGCCGCTGGCCCGACCGGGCGGTGCTGGGGTTCTCTTGGCTGTCCATTTCACTGCCACAGTTCCTCATCGCCATTGTGCTGGTACTGGTGGTGGCCGGCACACTGGGCTGGCTACCCGCCACGGGCTACGTTCCGCTGTCGGCCGGAATAGGTGCCTGGTTATCGCACCTGATCATGCCGGTCTGTACGTTGGTATTGGGATTGCTCGCACACGTGGCCATGCTGCAGCGCTCAAGCATGCTGGAAGTCCTGAGCGCCCCTTATGTACGGGCAGCCCGCGCCAAGGGATTGAAGGAAAGGACCGTGATTTTCCGGCACGCCTTGCGCAACGCCCTGATCCCCACCGTCACGGTGCTGGCGCTCGATTTTGGGATCCTCATGGGTGGCATCGTAGTGGTAGAGACCATCTTTTCCTACCCTGGCCTGGGTCGCTTGCTCATCTTCGCCGTCGAGCAGAAAGACCTGCCCGTCCTGCAAGCTGGCGTACTTGCAGTCACTGTGATCTACGCCCTTGCCAACCTCGCGGCGGACATCGTCTACGCCGTGCTCGACCCCAGGATCCGCTATGGCAACCTCAGCAGCACTTGAACGACTCTCGCCACCTCATCGCCCCAGAGCCCTGACGATGGGCGTCATCCTACTCGCCCTCATCCTGGCTGCCTCACTGGCCGCCCCCTGGGTCGCGCCATACAGTTTCGACGCCATGGACGCCTCGGCGCGCATGCAGCCGCCCAGCTTGCAACACTGGCTGGGCACCGACGAGTTCGGTCGCGACGTATTCAGCCGCGTGTTGTATGGCGGCAGCAGCTCGATCCTACTGGGCGTATGCGCCACTGCACTAAGTTTCGCGATTGGCGTGCCGCTGGGATTGCTGGCTGGGTACTTGCGCGGCTGGGTAGACGATGCAGTGATGCGCATGGTCGATATCGTGATCTCCGTGCCTCCGGTGATGTTGGGACTGCTAATCCTGGCCTCTACGGATCCGAGCCTATGGAAGGCGGCCTTGGCCGTCGGCATCATCTACATTCCGATCATGATCCGGCTGGCCCGTGGCATGACACTCTCGCTCACGCACGAAGAGTTCATCACCGCCGCGCGGGCGCGCGGAGAACGACTCCCCTGGATTCTCCTGCGAGAGATTCTGCC
Source organism: Pseudomonadota bacterium (assembly GCA_023386765.1). Lineage (GTDB taxonomy): Bacteria > Pseudomonadota > Gammaproteobacteria > Burkholderiales > Burkholderiaceae_B > Bordetella. The sequence continues at coordinate 2,059 of JAEWJD010000198.1, forward strand.
CAATGCGCTGCCTCCCCTCATCGTCGAGGCCTCTCTGCGGGTGAGCTTCGCCATTCTGCTGGGTGCGGTTTTCAGTTTTCTGGGGCTCGGCACACAGCCGCCCTCCTCCGACTGGGGGCTGATGGTGGCCGAAGCCCGGCCCTATCTGGAACGCGCCCCGTGGGTGGCGCTCGCCCCGGGCTTGGCGATCTGCCTGACCGTCATCGCCGTCAATCTCACGGGCGAAGGATTGCGCCAGTCCCTGGACACGCGCGGCCGACACAGGAGCTGACATGACACACCACTTTATTCTGGATATTGAAAAGCTGGATGTCCGCTACGGCTCACAGCCTGTACTGCACGGCATCGACCTGCAACTGCCACGCGGCGACTCGGTGGGAATCGTGGGCGAAAGCGGCTCGGGAAAAAGCACGCTGGCCTGGGCCATCCTGGGACTGCTTCCTCCCGGCGGTCTCATCAGCGGCGGCGACCTTCGCTTTAACGGCCAAGATATCCTTGGGCGGCCAGCGACTGCGCTACGCGGTGGGCGCATCGCCATGGTTTTCCAGGATCCCTTTACTGCGCTCAACCCCAGCCTTCCCATTGGCCGCCAGATTACCGAAGTTCTGATAGAGCGCGGCCTGGCCGACGCTCGATCCGCACGCAGCGAAGCATTGCGGCTTATGGATGAAGTACGCCTGCCGCGCGCCGAAACCCTGCTGCACGCCTACCCGCACCAATTGTCGGGCGGCATGAAGCAACGCGTAGTCATCGCCACCGCGCTGGCTTGCTCCCCGGAACTTCTGTTGTTGGACGAACCCACTACTGCGCTGGACGTCACGGTCGAAGCCCGCATCCTGGATCTGCTCGATGAGCTGCGCAAAGAGCGGGGACTGAGCATGATGTTCATCAGCCACAACATCGGTCTGGTCGAACGAATGTGCTCCCGTGTTACCGTCCTGCGCCACGGCAAGGTGCAAGAAAGTGGACCGGCCTCACAGGTCCTGTGGCACCCTCAGCATCCCTATACGCGCAAGCTGCTGGCGGCACTACCGCGCCTGCGCTACGACCAACCTCCTGCGGCTCCTCCCGGAGCGGTCATCGCCCAGGCGCGCGACGTCAGCCTGAGTTTTCGCAGCACCCACCCGCTGGGAGGACTGGCGCGCGTGCTCCGCTTGCCCGCCGCCCCCAGCGTTACCGCGCTGTCCGGAGTCACGCTTGCCCTGCATCCGGGCGAAGTGGTCGGTCTGGTGGGTGAAAGCGGCTCAGGAAAGTCCACGCTAGGGCGTTGCCTGATCGGCCTGCAGGCACCCGACACCGGCCAAGTGGAACTCGAAGGCCACGATATCTATGCGGCCCGTGGATCCACCGCCAGGCAATTGCGGCGCCGTTCGCAGATGGTTTTCCAAAACCCCGACTCATCGCTCAATCCTCGTCACCGCATCGGTGAGGTGCTACGCCGTCCGCTGCAGCTGCTGGGCATGCCTCGCACTCGACAGCAGGCCCGCATTGATGAACTGATGGACCTGGTGCGTCTTCCGCGCCACTACGTGGACCGCTACCCTCATCAACTGAGCGGCGGGGAAAAGCAACGCGTCGGCATCGCGCGCACTCTGGCTCTGGAACCCTCGGTACTGGTATGCGACGAAGCCACCTCGGCACTGGACGTATCGGTACAGGCGGCCATCCTAGAGCTGCTACAGGATCTGCGCGACCGACTGAACGTCGCCATGCTGTTCATTTCCCATGATCTGGCCGTGGTATCGCAGATCGCCGACCGTGTCGTGGTCATGCGTCACGGCGTCATCGTCGAACAGGGCCAGACCGGTGCGCTCATGCGCCACCCTCAGCACGAGTACACGCGCCAGCTGCTGGCGAGCGTGCCTCCTTTTGTGGCGCAACATAGCCTGAAGGCCGCCTGATACGATCTCGGCCCCGGGGAGTTGTGCGCCTATAATTCAGCGCATGACTCCCGCCCTCTGCACGTGATTCCGTGATGGCGCAAAACAAGCCCAAAACGGTCAAAATCGTGGACGTCGCCCGTGTGGCCAACGTCTCGCCGGCCATCGTCTCGCGCATCCTCAGCAACGACGAAAAACTGGTCGTGCGCGACGATACCCGCGCACGCGTGCAGCAGGCCATTGAAGCCTTGGGCTACATCCCCAATCCGCAAGCGCGTGGCCTGCGACTCTCACGCTCCAACACGCTGGCGATGATCGTACCCGAGCTCAACAGCCCGGTGTTTCCTGTCATTATCCAAGGGGCCCAGCGAGCGGCCTGGGAGCGCGGCTACTCCCTTCTGGTCGGCGGCATGGGCGGCGAGGAGGAAGACCCGAAAGTCGCCGCGCGCCTGCTACGCAGCAACCGTATTGACGGCCTGCTGGTGACCACCGGCCGCCATGAAGCGCAGCTGCTGCAAGAGCTCAAGACACTCAGTGCCCCTTTCGTACTGGTCAACCGCTACCTGGATGACGCACACCCCTATGCCACGCTTGACGAGCGTGGGGCGGCCAATGCACTGACCCGGCACCTGGCCGCGCTGGGGCACGAAAGTATCGCTTTTTTGGGAGGGGTACATCGCACCGTCGGCGAACGCCGGGTGGCGGGTTACGCCGACGCGCTGCAACAGGCCGGATTACCCTGGCGGGAAGAACTGGTCATCGACGCCGGATACTACAAGCATGGTGGTGAAGCAGGACTACGCCAACTGATGGCCCTGAGCGAACCGCCTACTGCCATCCTGGCGACCAACGAAATCGTAGCGGCTGGCGCCATGGCCAGCGCTCACGCCCTGGGGCTGCGCATTCCACAGGATCTGTCGCTGGCCAGCCTTTCCGACGGCATGGTGGCTGAGCTGCTCACCCCATCGCTGACAGCAGCGCGCTTCCCTCTGGACACCCTGGGATATCAGGCCACCTCCATGTTGGTGGACATCGTCGAAGGCCGACCGCTCGAACAGCCGGGCCTGCAACTGCCACACGAAGCCGTGATGCCCCGTCAATCTACCAGCGCCCCGCCCACAAGACGGCGACGACACGCAGTTTCTTCCAGATAAATACGGCAGCGTTGTCGAGCATTCCCACAGCCGGGAAGCCCCCAAGCGTCGCAGGCCGTGCTTTAGCCAGCCGTTGGGCGCCGTCGCTAACGGGCTTCAACGGCTGGCAAGCGGTTTAGTCCACCTGCGCGCCTGAACGGCGTACCACCTCGCCCCATTTGTCGACTTCGGCGGCGACGAAGTCGCCGGTCGCCTTCGGGGTGGTCGGCATGGCCTGTGCGCCGCGATCGGAGAAGAACTTGCGCATGGCCTCGTTGTTGAGCACCTTGCCGATGTCCTGGCTCAGACGGTCGGTGATCTCGGTGGGCGTGCCGGCGGGCGCCAGTACGGCGGCCCAGCCGATGGCCTCAAAGCCCGGATAACCGCTTTCCGCCACGGTCGGAACCTGGGGCAATTGCTCCAGGCGCTTGGCGGTGGTCACGGCCAGCGGCACGGCTTTGCCGCTCTGGATGTGGGGCAGCCCGGCAGTGACCGAGTCCACCATCAGCGGCACCTGGTTGCCCAGGAAGTCTGCCTGGGCCGGGCCGCTGCCCTTGTAGGGGATGTGACGGATGTCGACGTCGGCGGCGGCCTTGAACATTTCGGCCGACAGATGCTGGGTGCCACCGATGCCGGCGCTGGCGTAGACCAGGTCACCCGGCTTGGCGCGCGCCTGCTCGACCAGGCTCTTGACGCTGTCGATGCCGGCGGCCGGATTGGCCAAAAACACCAGCGGCACGGAGAACACGCCCGAGACCGGCGCGAAGTCCTTGGTCAGGCTGTAACCGATATTGTTGTAGAGCGTCTGGTTGACCGCTGCGGCGCTGCCGGCGACTACCAGCGTGTAGCCGTCGGGCGTGGCGCGGGCGGCTTCGGCCATGCCGATATTGCTGCCGGCCCCGGCGCGGTTTTCCACGATGATGGGCTGCTTGAGCTCGGCGCTGAGTTTCTCGGCCAATGCGCGGGCGAAGATATCGGTGGCCTGCCCCGGCGGGAAAGGCACGATCAGACGCACCGGGCGCTCGGGATAGGCGGCATGGACGGCAAAGCTGGCCGATGCCATAACGACGCCGGCGCACAGCCCGGCGAAAATGCGGTTCATGGTCATGACACGTCGAAAAAAAGAAAGGGGAGGGCTTGCGGCGGAGCATGACGCACCTTGTGGGCCTGCCTGCTCCGCTCGCGACGCGCCCCGGCCGCATCCGGCCGCCACAGGCGCTGCAAGGGGATAGTCCGGGCCGCCAGACCCGGACCCACATGATACGTGCAAATCGGCGGCACTGTCCGGCAGCCCCCGGTCACTCCTGCCGGGGATCTTGCGGCGTATCCAGCACCCGTTGATAGAAGGCCGCATCCAGCCAGCGGCCGAACTTGAATCCGACCTGGCGCACGGTGCCGGCGTGCGTGAAACCCAAGTGTTCGTGCAGGGCGATGCTGCCCTGGTTGGCGGTGTCGATGCAGCCGATCATGACATGCCGCTGCGCCTGGCGTGCCCGCTCAACCAAGGCGCGCAGCAGCAGGCCGCCCAGCCCCCGCCCCCGCTCCTGAGGGTGAACGTAGATGCTGTGCTCGACGGTGTACTGGTAGGCGGCATGGGCGCGAAAGGCCCCCCAGGTGGCAAACCCCAGCAGGCGGCCCGGCGCATCGACGGCGCCCACGACTGGGTAGCCACCCGCACGCTTGGCGGCGAACCAGTCGACCATGGCCTGGGCAGGCCGTGGCGCGTAATCGTAGATGGCCGTTGAGTGGAGAATGGCGTCGTTGAGGATGGCCAGGATCTCGGCCGAATGCTCGGCTTCGGTGCAGTCGATCAGGCGTACCCCGGCGGTGGAACTTGCAGTCATCAATCACTCCAGAACGGCCCCAGTATTTTCTCCAGCCGCCGCCACGGCTGTCAATCTGCGCCTGCCGGGCACTTGTTGCTATGCTGGCGCCTGGACCTTTCATCGGCGTTGTCCCATGTCACATCCCTGCGGCGTCGATGCGCAAGGCCGTATCGCCCAGCCTCCCGAACGCCCCATCCCGGCTCCTTTCGACGCCTTGCTGCAGACGGCCGGCAACACCCTGCAGCAAGCCCTGGGGCCACACCTGCACAGCCTTTATGTATACGGCAGCGTGGCACGCGGCACCGCCCGCGCCGGGCACGCCGACCTGGATCTCTGCCTGCTGCTGCAGGCAGCCGCCACGCCGGCACAGCAGGCGCAGATCGAAACGCTGCGGAAGGATCTGCAGGCACGCCATGCCGGGATCGTGACCAAGATCGACATCGACCTGGGCGATGCGGCCAGCGCGCTGGCGCCCGCCCAGCGCCTGAGCTGGGGATATTGGCTCAAACACCACTGCCGCTGCATCGCCGGCCCCGACCTGCGCGCGCGCATCGCGCCTTTTCTGCCATCGCGCGAGATCGCGCTGGCGGTCAACCAGGGTTATGACACGGCCCTTCGGTCGCTGGCCGCGCGGATCCGGCTGGCTGATGCGGGCGCCGCCGCGCTGCAGAAACAGGCCGCGCGCCAGTGGATACGCGCCACCCATGTCCTGTGCGCCGGCGATGCACCCGGCTGGCCCCAGACCCTGCAGGACTACGCCAGCTGCTGCCGGCGCAGTTACCCGGCCCTGGCCGCCGACCTGCGCTTCATGCTGGCCCAGGCCGACACCCCCGATGCTCCCGCCGCGGCTTTTGCACAGACCCTGCTGCGCCTGCTGGACACCATGCAGACCCTCCTGGCGCAGCAACCCCGCAACGCTGGCGCGCATTCCTCTTGAGCGGGCGCGTCACTCAGACCACAATACCGCCGGGCGCGCCCAGCGCCATGGTCAGCCGATCCGGCGTCTGGCCACCCCCACCGTTTCGCCGCTCCGGACAGACCCAAGGCTCGCATGATGTCCCTTTCTGCTGTTCAGTCTTTACTCGCTTGTTGTCTGGTGCTGGTCGTCGGCCGGGTCTTGACCACCCGCGTGAGCCTGCTGGAACGCTACAGCATCCCCGTGCCGATCGTCGGCGGCTTGCTGTTTTCCGTGCTGGCCACGTTGCTGGCCACCTGGGGCAATGTGCAGGTTGCCCTGGAAACCACCATCCGCCCGACCCTGTTGCTGATCTTCTTTGGCTGCGTGGGCCTGACGGCCAACCTGAAACTGCTGGCGCGCGGCGGGCCGCGGCTGATCGGCCTGCTGCTGGTGCTGGTGCCTTACCTGATCCTGCAGAACGCGGTCGGGCTGGGGCTGGCATGGCTGCTGGACCTGCATCCCCTGATGGGCCTGATCGGCGGCAGCATCACGCTGCTGGGCGGCCACGGCACCGGCGCGGCCTACGCGGCGCGCTTTGCCGACATCAACAACATCCAGGATGTGATGGCCCTGGCCATGACGGCCTCGACCATCGGCCTGGTGCTGGGCGGGGTCCTGGGCGGGCCGGTCGGTGAATGGCTGATCAAGCGCAACAAGCTGGGTGCGGGCGCCTCGACCCGCAGCACACAGGCCGAACAGGCCGCCGAGGTGCCCGCCGAGGCGCCCGACACCACGGCTTTCATCACCTCATTGACGGCGGTGTTCGTGACGCTCTTGGCCGGCTCCTACCTGGCCGGCCTGGTCGAGAACGCGCCGATCAGCCTGCCCAATTTCCTGTGGTGCCTGGCCACCGGCATCCTGATCCGCAATCTCGGGCCCAAGGTCGGCTTCCACCTCAATGACCGGGTGACCGACATCGTCGGCTCGATCGCGCTGTCGCTGTTCCTGGGCCTGACCATGATGACCATGGACCTGTCCAGCGTCATCAGCCTGGCCGGCCCGCTGGCCCTGATGCTGGCGGTGCAGGCACTGATCTGCGCGCTGTACTCGGCCTGGGTGGTGTTCCGCGTGCTCAAGCGCGACTACGAAGGCGCGGTCATCTCGGCTGCCTTCTGCGGTTTCGGCCTGGGTGCCACGGCCACGGCCATCGCCAACATGCAAGCCCTCACCCGGCGCCACGGCCCGGCGCCGGAAGCCTTCATCGTGGTGCCGGTCACCGGCGCCTTCCTGGTGGACATCCTCAACGTGATCGTGCTGACGTCCTTCATCGCCTTGCCCTTCGTGGGGGGGATGTAATCATGCTTCGCTGGCTGACTCTCGCTTTCTGCCTGCTGTTGGCGGCCTGCGGCCGCGCCCCCGACGCCGAGGTGCTGCGCCAGGACGTGGCCCGCCAACTGGATGCCGCCTATGGCGGCCAGCCGTTCGACATCGTCGAGCTGCGCCGCATGGGCTCGGCCGCCGACAGCGGTGCGCCGGCCGGCGAAACCCGCCGGGTGGTCTATTACGACCTGCTGCTGCGCGTGAACAAGGCCATCACGCTGGGGGCCTGGGACCAACCGGGCGCCGCTTCCCTGGTCACGCTGTTGGGCGCCGGGCCGCGCAGCATCCGCGGCGTGAAATCCGGCGGCAACGCCGCCGGCGACGAAATCATTGCCCACGGCAGCGCCATCTACCGCCAGCACGAAGGCGACTGGACGCTGGTCACCCCGGCGGCCTTTCGCGCTGCCCAGGCCCCGGCGCTGGATGACGGCGCGCCCGCGCCGGTGACGCGCCAGCTGCTGGAATCCCTGGAGCAGATCACCCGCTCGGTGCCCTACAGCGCCTCCAGCACCGCCCAGCGGGTCGTGCAACAGGAGCTGGAGCGCTCGGTGGCACGCATCAACGGCCGCCTGGCGCGCCTGCAGAACGGCTACCCGCTGGCAGCCGGCCCCGACAAGGGCGAGTACCTGGCTTTCGGGCAGGCCCTGGCGCAAGTCGCCCGCCACGAGCAGGTACGCGTGATTCCCCTGCTGACTGAAGGCAGCGTCGATAACATCGCCATGCTGCGCAGCGGCGCGGCCGTGGTCGCGCTGACCCAGGCCGACACCGCTGGCCAGGCCTATGACGGCAGCGGCCCCTTCACCAACCAGGGCCCCTTCACCGGCTTGCGGGCGCTGGGCAGTCTCTACCCTGAGCTGGTGCATATCGTGGCACGCCTGGACGATGGCATCGCCAGCATCCAGGACCTGCGGGGAAAGCGGATTGCCATGGGGCCGGCCGACTCGGCCGTGCGCACTACGCTGGAGACGGTGCTCGCCGCACACGGCCTGCAAGCCGGCCGGGACTACACCGTGGTCGACACCCCGGCCGCAGCCGCCCTGCCGCTGCTGACCGACGGCACCGTCGATGCCGTCACCCAGGTGATCGGCATCCCGGCCACGCCGCTGCGTGCCGCGCTCGCGCAGGCGGGGCTGAAGCTGGTGCCGCTGGATCGCAGCGCCATCGCCACGCTGGTGCAGGCCAACCCGGTATTGCTGCCGCTGGACATTCCAGCCGGTGCCTACCCCAACCAGCCACAGGCCATCCCGACGGTGGGCATGGCGGCCCTGCTGGTGACCACCGCCGATCTCACCCGCGACGAGGCCGCGCATGTGGTCAACGTGGTCTATCGCAAAGGCCAGGACATGCTGGCCGCGGGCTCGGCCCAGGGTGCGCAGGTCTCGCCGGCCAATGCCCTGGTCGGCCTGAGCGTACCGATGCACGACGGCGCCCTGGAAGCCTTCCAGAAACTGATCAGCGCCCCCGCGTCCAGCACCGCCCTGCAGTAAAACCGAAACGGCCCGCTGCGGCCCGCGCAGCGCCAGCCAACGACGGCCCCGGAA
>JAEWJD010000204.1 GCA_023386765.1 Pseudomonadota bacterium
GGCCCGGCGGGGCCTGGGCCACCAGTGCCGCGCGGGCCTGATCCCGCTCGCGCAGCAACTGATCGGCACGCGCCGCCCGTGCCTCGGCCTGGGCCAGATCGGTGACCTGCAAGGCCTCCAGGGCCTGTTGTTGGCGTGCCTGGGCCGCTGCGAGCTCGCGCCGCAAACCCGGCAGATCCCGGCCGCCCGGCTCGATACGCAGCAGGCCCAGCCCCTGCAAGCGCAGCTCGGCCGCCTCGCTCAACAACAGCTCGCCGTCACCCTGCAAGGCCACCCCACCCAGCTCCAGCTGAACGCCGGGCGCCAGCTGATGGCGGATACGCGTGGCCACGGCCTGTTCACGCAGGCGCAGGCCGTCCAGGTCGCGCTGTGCCTGGCGCAAGCGTTCCAGCGCCTCGTTATCGATGCGCTCGGCCTGCCAGCGCACCTGCAATTCACCTGCGCTGGCCTCGGCGGCCACCGCCGCCTCGCCGGCAGTCTGCAGGCGCGCCTGTTCGGCCTGCGCGCGGCGCAACCAGTCGCGCGTCTGCCTGGCCTGCAGGGCCAGCTGAGCCTGTTCAGCCTGCTGGCGGGCAGACTGCAAGGCAGCCTCGGCCTGCGCTGCCGCCTGGGCGCTGCGCTCGGCCTGCATGGCGGCGCCCTGCACCGCCAGAGCCGCCTCGCGGGCCTGGGCCTCCTGCTGTCGCAGGGCCTCTTCATCCTGGCGGTCACGGGCGACCTGCTCACGCAGGGCCTGCGCCAGACGCGCGGCCTCGCCGGCCTCGCGGCGCAATTGCTCCACCTGTTCCTGCTCGCGCGCCAGCGCCTGCAACTGCTCGCGCGCACGGCGGGCCTGCTCTTCCAGCGCCAGCCAGGGTGCGTCGCGTTCGGCGGCGTCGTAGTCCTGGCGCCACTGCGCCAGCCGATCCACATCGGCGTCCAGCTCGGCCCGTTCGCGCCGCAGCCCATCGCACACCCCCTGCAGGCGCAGCCATTCTTCTTCGGCCGCCTTGTACGGACCCTTGGGTTTGCCGCCGCGCGCATCCAGCAACGCCGCACGCATCTCTCCTACCCGGGCGTACAGGCGGTCCCCGTCGCCACTGGCCAGTTCGCCGGAAATCTGCGTGAGCGCGGCGCGCAATTGCGCGCCGGCATGCACCGCCGGCGCGGCCAGCTCCTGGCCGCTGCCCTGCTCGATCCAGAGCAGGCCCGGCACGCCGGCGTGTTCGGGCTTGCTCTGCCCGCGGGCCGACATTTCGAAGCCCAGCAGCTGCGCCAATGCCTGCTCGGCGGCATCCCCCTCCAGGCGCGTGGCGCCCCGATCGATCGAGAGTTCACAACGGGCACGCTGCAGAAACTGTTTGTGCAAGGCGTAATGGCGGCCGGCATGCTCGAACTCGACCGTGACCGCAGGCCGGGCGCCACTCAGGCCGCGTGGCGCGAAATCCGCCACTTTGCTGGTGCCGTAGCGTTCCAGGAAAGCGGCCCGCAGCGCCATCACATAGGTGCTTTTGCCGGCCTCATTGGGGCCGGCGAAGATATTCAGGCCCGGCGCGAGATCCTCGAGCGCGGCGCCATCACGAAACTTGCGGAACTCTTGCAATGCGATGCGCTGTACTTTCATGCGCCCCCCTCCTCGCGCGCCAGGCGCAGCAACAGGCGCAAGGCCTCGCGAGCCACCGGCCCTTGTTCGGCATCGGCTTGCAAGGCCTGCAACTGCTGCGCTACCACGCCCACATAGCCCGTGCCATCCAGTTTCGCCAGGTCCGCCTCGGCCGGCTCAAGATCGAGCCCGTCACTTTCCAGGCGCAGCGCCCTCAGACGCGCCTCGGCGCGCGCGATGTCCTGGCTCAAGGCATCCCAGGCCGCCAGCGGCAGGTGGCCGCGCAATGTCAGGCGCAGCACGTCCTCGGCCTGCAAGGCCTGCAGGCGCGCGCCCAGGGTTTCGAGATCTGCCGGCAAAGCCAGCGTGACATCCCAGTGCTGCCACCGGTAGCGCCCCACTGGCAAGCGCGCCACGCGAGGCAGGTCCTGGCCGAGCTCCACGCACAACACCGAGCCTGCCTCGCTGCTGCGAAAACGATCCGGCTCGGGCGTGCCGGCATACCAGCAGCGCGGACCGACCTGCAGGCAACCATGCCAGTCGCCCAAAGCCAGGTAATCGAGCCCGGCACGCTCGGCGCGGTCCAGGGCGATCGGATTGGCGGCATCGGCGCCCTCGGGCAGCCGCTCGGCGATGCTGCCGTGCGCCAGGCCCACCCGCGCCAGACCCGGCGGCGTCTGCAGGCCGTCGAACACCCGCGTCACATCGTCATAGGTATGGCGTTGCGTGAGCGGCGCGGCCAGCACTGCCATGCTGTCGAGCAGCACGACCCCCGGCTCCAGCGCCAGGTGCACGTTGCCGGGAATGCAGGCTAGCTGGCGCGCCCGGCTCCAGACACTCTCGGCCAGGGCGGCATCGTGATTGCCCGGGATCATCACCCAGGGGCCGGCATAGGCGGCCAGCGCATCGAACAGCCGGCGGATAGTGCGATCCGACACCGCTTGGGTATCGAACACATCGCCGGCCACCAGCACCGCGTCTACGCGCCGGGCCTGGGCCGTCTCGGCAATGCGGGCCACGACCTGCAAACGGGCCTCGGCCAGCACGGCGGCATCATCGTCATCGAATTGCCCGTACTGGCGTCCGATCTGCCAGTCGGCGGTATGGAGAAAGGTAGGCAAGGCTCCCCCCCGGGAAACAACATGGCCGGATTGTGGCACAGCCCCGGGGCGGGCGCCGGGACTCAGGCCAGGCGCATTTGCGCTCCGCCTGCCCGGCGACCATAGCGCGACAGCGCCAGGTCATCGGCGCGGATGGCCGTCTGCCGGCCCATGACCAGATCAGCCGTCAACTTGCCCGATCCGCAGGCCATGGTCCATCCCAAGGTGCCGTGTCCGGTATTAAGGAACAGGTTGTCATAGCGCGTGGCGCCGACGATGGGCGTGCTGTCCGGGGTCATCGGACGCAGGCCGGTCCAGAACTCGGCAGCCGCCACGTCGCCGCAGCCCGGGTAGAGATCCTGCACCACCATTTCCAGCGTGGCACGGCGCTGGGGGTTGAGCCGCAGGTCAAAACCGGCCAGCTCGGCCATGCCGCCCACGCGGATGCGCTTGTCGAAACGCGTGATGGCAATCTTGTAGGTTTCATCCAGAACGGTCGACACCGGCGAGGCCGCCGCATCGGTCATGGGCACGGTAATGGAGTAGCCCTTGACCGGGTAGACCGGCAGATCCAAGCCCAGCGGCGCCAGGAAGTCACGCGTATAGCTGCCGAAGGCCGCCACATAGGCGTCAGCCTTGAGCACTTCGCCGCCCACCCTCACCCCATTGATGCGGCCTTGCTCCAGCAACAGGCCATCGACCGACTGGCCGAAGCGGAACTGTACGCCCAGGCCGGCCGACAGTTCGGCCAGCGCCTGGGTGAAACGGCGGCAATCGCCGGTTTCATCGTTAGGCAGACGCAGGCCACCGCTCAGTTTGTCCAGGGAGCGCGCCTGCGCCGGCTCGGCCGAAGGCAGCCCGGCACGGTCGAGCAACTCATAGGGAACGCCGACTTCCTCGAGCACGGCAATATCGCGGCGGGCGGCTTCCAGCTGGTCATCGGTGCGAAACAGCTGCAGCGTACCCTGGGTACGCTGCTCATACTGGATGCCGGTATCGTCGCGCAGCCCGCGCAGGCAGTCCCGGCTGTACTCGGCCAGCCGCAGCATGCGCTCTTTGTTGACCGCGTAACGCCCTGTGGTGCAGTTGGCCAGCATCGCGGCCATCCAGCGCCATTGCCACCAGCTGCCGTCAACCCGCAGCGCCAGCGGTGCGTGCTTCTGGAACAGCCACTTCAGCGCCTTGGTCGGGATGCCGGGCGCAGCCCAGGGCGTCGAATACCCCGGCGAAACCTGGCCGGCGTTGGCATAACTGGTTTCGTCGGCCGGCCCGGCCTGACGATCCACCACCGTCACCTGCGCCCCCTGACGCGCCAGATAGTAGGCGGTGGTGGTGCCGATGACGCCGCTGCCCAGTACGATGATGTTCATGACTATTTCCGAGAAATTACGTTTAACGACAATGAAAGCGTGTAGTCTATTTCCGTCAAGGCAGTGAAAAACACTGAAAAAACGACTTTGACCATACACTTCCACTTTCCCTTTTTTGATTTTTGCCGTTGAATAGCAGAAATGCGTGACCTCGATCGGACTGACCGAAAAATCCTCGAAATATTGCAGCGCAACGGGCGCATTTCCATCACGGACCTGGCCGAGCAGGTCAGCCTGTCGGCTACGCCCTGCTCAGAGCGCGTCAAACGGCTGGAGCGCGACGGCGTCATCACCGGCTACCACGCCCGCCTCAACCCCGAGGCCCTGGGCAAGACACTTCTGGTATTCCTGGAAATCCGGCTATCAGCCAAATCGGGCGACGTCTTCGACAAGGTCAAACAAGAACTGATGTATGTCCCCGAAGTCATGGAATGCCACCTGATGTCGGGCGATTTCGATTACCTCGTCAAGGCACGCCTGACCGAAATGGCCGAGTACCGCCGCCTGCTCGGTGA
>JAEWJD010000213.1 GCA_023386765.1 Pseudomonadota bacterium
CCACCGAGCAGCGCTCGACCGATGGCACGCGCAAATGGCTCTTCGATGTGGGCCAGGGCAACGCCATTGAAACCGTCTTCATTCCCGAAGACGACCGAGGCACGCTGTGCATCTCCAGCCAAGCCGGCTGCGTGGTGAACTGCCGCTTCTGCTCTACCGGGCACCAGGGGTTCAATCGTAACCTCAAGACCAGCGAGATCATCGGCCAGCTGTGGTGGGCCAAGCGCGTGCTGGAGGCCGACATCGGCACCGCGCGCCTGGCAGGCGCCGCCAGCGATGACACGCGGGTCATCAGCAACGTGGTCATGATGGGCATGGGTGAGCCCCTGCTCAACTACGACCAGGTGCTGCCAGCCTTGCGCCTGATGCTCGACGACAATGCGTATGGCCTGTCGCGTCGCCGGGTGACGGTCTCCACATCGGGCGTGGTCCCCATGATGGATCGTCTCTCACAGGACTGTCCGGTGGCGCTGGCCGTCTCTCTGCACGCGCCCAATGATGCGCTGCGCGATGAACTGGTGCCGCTGAACCGCAAGTACCCCCTGAAAATGCTGCTGGAAGCCTGCGAGCGATATCTCGCCCATGCTCCGCGCGATTTCATCACCTTCGAATATTGCATGCTGGATGGCATCAACGATACCGACCAGCATGCCAAGGAACTGGCACTGCTTGCCCGCCAGGTGCGCTGCAAGCTGAACCTGATCCCGTTCAATCCTTTCCCTGCCTCCGGCCTGAAGCGCTCGCCCGCGCCGCGGGTCAAGGTATTTGCCCAGCGCCTCATGGACATGGGCATCATTACGACCGTTCGCAAGACGCGTGGTGACGATATCGATGCCGCCTGTGGCCAACTGGCCGGCGAAGTCAAGGATCGCACCCGCATCACCGAACGCAACGCTGCCACTCGATCCATTCCCATCAGACAGGTGCATGCATGACCCAGGATTCCGCAAAGGCTGTTTCCTCTTCCCCCGTCGCGCCGGCGTTAGCTGGCGGTGGCAGTGTCGGGGCGGCCTTGCGGGACTTGCGTGTGGCAAAGGGATGGTCTCTCCAGGACGTCTCCAATCGGATCAAGTTCTCCGTGCGCCAGATCGATGCGCTGGAGCGCGAGCAATGGGAAGAGCTGCCTACCGGCGTGTCCCTGCGCGGTCTGATGCGCAACTATGCGCGCCTGCTGGGTGCGGATGGAACGGCCGTGGTGGCCTCGCTCGATGGCGAGGCGCGGGCCGTGGTCTCTGCCAACCTGGGCGCCAACCGCAATCTTCACAGTGGTGGCCTGTCTGTCGATGAGGAGCGCAGCTCCAGCTCCTGGGGCTGGATTCTCGTGATCATTGCGCTGGTCGCGGTCGGTGTGGGCTATGCCTTCTGGCAAGGCTGGCTGCCGCAGCAATGGCTGCCGACGCAGTGGTTTTCCCAACTGAATCCGTAAACCGGATTTTCATGAGCCGGACCAACATGCAAGAGTCGTCCCTTCCGTGTCAGGATGTGCCTCCGCCAGAGGCCGGTCCCCTGGCGCGCCGCCTGACGCGCGCCGTCCAGGTCAAGTGGGGTGAGCATATCGTCGCTGTCGGCGGCGGTCATCCGGTCGTGGTGCAGTCCATGACCAATACCGATACCGCAGATGCCGTGGCCACGGCCATCCAGGTCAAGGAACTGGTGCAGGCGGGGTCCGAGATCGTGCGCATCACGGTCAATACCCCAGAGGCGGCACGCGAGGTCATCGCCATCCGCGAGCAGCTTGATCGCATGAATGTGCCTGTGCCGCTGGTGGGCGATTTTCATTACAACGGGCATAAACTGTTGACCCAGTTTCCCGATTGCGCCCAGGCCCTTTCCAAGTACCGCATCAACCCGGGCAACATGGGAGGCGGCAAGCGCCGCGACGATAATTTCGCGCAGATGATCGAGGTCGCCTGCCGCCATGACAAGCCGGTGCGTATCGGCGTGAACTGGGGCAGCCTGGATCACGAGCTGATGGCCCGCAAGATGGATGAAAACAGCCGTCGCAGCCAGCCTTGGGAGGCGCGGGCAGTGATGCGTGATGCGCTGGTGGTCTCGGCCATCAGCAATGCACAGCGCGCCGAAGAGCTGGGCCTGCGCGGGGACGCCATTGTGCTGTCCTGCAAGGTCAGCCATGTCCAGGATCTGATCGCCGTTTATCGCGATCTTTCCTCGCGTTGCGACTATCCCTTGCATCTTGGGCTCACCGAAGCCGGCATGGGCAGCAAGGGAATCGTGGCCTCGACCGCCGCGCTGGCGGTGCTGTTGCAGGAAGGCATTGGCGATACCATCCGCATCTCCCTGACGCCCGAGCCGGGCGGCGATCGCGGCCGCGAAGCCATCGTGGCCCAGGAAATCCTTCAAACCATGGGTTTGCGCGCTTTCACGCCCATGGTGGTGGCCTGTCCCGGCTGCGGCCGCACCAGCAGTACTTTCTTCCAGGAGCTGGCCGACAGCATTCAGACTTTCCTGCGCCGGCAGATGCCCGTCTGGCGTACCCGTTACCCCGGGGTGGAAAGCATGAATGTGGCGGTCATGGGCTGTGTGGTCAACGGTCCGGGTGAAAGCCGCCATGCCGATATCGGCATCAGCCTGCCCGGCACCGGTGAGGTGCCGTCCGCACCCGTCTTCATCGATGGTGAGCGTACGGTCACGCTCAAGGGCGATCACATCGCCGCCGAGTTCCAGGCCATAGTCGAAGACTACGTCGCGCGCCGTTATGGCGCCGGTATTTCTCATTAAGTACAAGGACCAGGCCGGCGCAGCGTGCGCGCCGCCGGCTCGACGACAGAGATGACGCAAGCTTTTCAGAAAGTCTCCGCAATCCGCGGGATGAATGATGTATTGCCGGGCGCCGGCGCCCAGTGGGAGCAGTTCGAGGAGATCGTGCGCCAGTGGTTGCACGGCTATGGCTATCGCAACGTGCGCACCCCCATCCTGGAACACACCCGTCTGTTCACGCGCGGCATTGGCGAAGTGACCGATATCGTCGAGAAGGAAATGTATACCTTCACCGACGCGCTCAATGGCGAGTCCCTGACGATGCGCCCGGAAATGACTGCGGGCGTGGTGCGCGCGGCCATCGAGCACAACATGCTGTATGAGCGCCCGCAGCGCGTGTATTCGATCGGGCCGGTTTTCCGTCATGAACGGCCGCAGCGTGGCCGCTATCGCCAGTTTCACCAGATCGACGTCGAGGCCCTCGGCTTCAGCGGGCCGGATATCGACGCCGAGCTGATCATCATGCTGGCGCGTCTGTGGAAGACGCTGGGCCTGAGTGATGTACGCCTGGAGCTCAATTCGCTGGGTCAACCTGCCGAGCGCGCTGCGCATCGCGCTGCGCTCATCGAGTATCTGGAAAAACACGCCGATATTCTCGACGAGGACGGCAAACGTCGTCTGTACACCAACCCCTTGCGTGTGCTGGATACCAAAAACCCAGCCCTGCAGGACATGGCCAATGGCGCACCGCGTCTGTTCGATTTCTTGGGCGAAGCATCGCGCGCCCATTTCGACGGGGTTTGTCAGCGTCTGGACGACGCTGGGATCTCATATAGTCTGAATCCGCGCCTGGTGCGCGGACTGGACTACTACAACCTGACCGTTTTTGAATGGGTCACCGATCGCCTGGGGGCCCAAGGCACCGTCTGCGGCGGTGGCCGCTACGACGGGCTGATCGAACTGCTTGGCGGCAAGACTGCACCGGCCGTCGGATTTGCGATCGGCATGGAGCGTCTGCTCGACCTCTGGGAGCAGTGCGCGACTCAAGCTGCGCCCGTCGAGTGCGAGGTGTATATCGTGCATCAGGGTGAAGCCGCCCAGCGCCTGGCTGCCCGCCTGGGTGAGCGCCTGCGCGATGCCGGCCTGTCGGTCATCGTGCATGCCGGCTCAGGTAGTTTCAAATCCCAGTTCAAGCGCGCCGACGCCAGCGGAGCCCGCGTTGCGGTTATTCTTGGCGACGACGAAGTCGCCAATCAGGTTGCCAGCGTGAAATTCCTGCGTGCCGAGCCCGGCACGGAAGGCGCGCAGCAGACGGTGGCGCTGAGCGAGCTGGCGGACGTACTGAAATCCAAGGATTAAGGCATGGCATACGATCTTGAAGAGCAGGAAAAACTCGACGCAATCAAAGCCTGGTGGGCGCGCTACGGCACGTTGTTGCTGTCGATCGTCACGGTGATCGTGGTCGCCTGGGGGGGCTGGAAAGGTTGGAAAACCTACGAAAACTATCGCGCCAATCAGGCCATGGGTTACTTCGAGGCGCTTGAGGATGCCGCCCAGCAGGAAGGCGGTGCCGATTCGGCAGCCCGCATCACCGCTGCGGTCAATACGCTGCGTGCCGACTATCCCAAGACCGGCTATGCCGGCCGGGGGGTGCTGATTGCCGCCACGGCGCTGCTCAAGCAGAACGATGTCGCCGGCGCCCGCCAGCAGCTTGAGTGGCTCGCCGCTCAGGACAGCCAGCCGGCCCTGCAACCGGTCGCGCGCCTGCGCCTGGCCGGCCTGCTGCTTGATCAGAAGCAATACGACGCCGCGCTGGCGCAGCTGAACAATCCGCCGGCCGCGTTCGCAGCGCTGTTCGCCGACCGCCGGGGCGATATCCTGGCTGCCCAGGGCAAGCAGGAAGAGGCGCGTCAGGCATGGCAGCAAGCCATCGACGGGCTGGGGACGAGCAATCCCCTGACGCAGGTGGTGCAACTGAAACTTGATGCCTTGACGGGGGCTTGATCGCGATGCGTATTTCTATTTCCGGCCGTGCCTGGCGCGGCGCTCTGCTCGTCAGCGGTCTGCTGGCCCTGTCCGGCTGCTCCCTGTTTTCCAGTTCCGACAAACGCTATGAGCCCGTGCCCCTGACCGAGTACACGCCTGGCATGGCGGTGCGTTCTGTGTGGTCGCAATCCATCGGCAGCGGTTCGGGTCTGGGCTTCGCCCCGACCGTGTTGGGCGAAGCGGTCTATGCTGCCACGCCGGATGGTTCGGTGGCAAAGGTGGATCTGCTCAGCGGCCGCATTCTCTGGAAGGCTTCGGCCAATACCAAGCTGTCGGCCGGCGCGGGCAGCGATGGCCAGACCACTGCGGTGGCCTCGCCGACCGGCGAAGTGATTGCCTTCGATGAGGAGGGCAAGGTGAAATGGCGCGCCCAGGCTTCCAGCGATGTGGCGATCCCGCCGGTCGTGGGCTATGGGCTGGTCGTGGTGCGTAGCGGCGACTATCGTATCCAGGCGTTTGATGCCAACAGCGGCGAACGCCTCTGGAGCCTGCAGCGTCCGGGGCCGGCGCTGGCGTTGCGCAGCGTGGCACAGATGATCATGGCAGAAGGTCTGGTCATCACCGGCCTGCCGGGTGGCAAACTGATGGCCATCGATGCCGCTTCGGGCAACGTGCAATGGGAAGGCACCGTGGCAACCCCCCGGGGCGCCAGCGATCTCGAGCGCCTGACCGACGTGGTGGGTCAGCCGCGCGTGGTCGGCCCGTTGCTGTGCGCGGTGGCCTACCAGGGCCGCATCGTCTGCTTTGACGTCACGCAGGGCGGCCGTGCCGTCTGGGCCAAGGATTTCTCCAGTTCCACCGGCATGAACGTCGACGATCGCTTCGCCTTCGCCAGCGATCAGTCCAGCGTGGTGCATGCATTCGGCCTCGACAACGGCGTCAACGTCTGGAAGCAGGACGCGCTCAAGAACCGCGGCCTGACGGCTCCGGCCATGCTGAGCGGCGCGCTGGCTCTCGGCGATTTCGACGGTTACGTTCATTTCCTGGCGCGCAGCGACGGCCAGTTGCTGGCTCGTCTGTCCGTGGGGGGCGGCGCCATTGTCTCGCCGCCGCAGTCCACGCAGCAAGGCGTGGTGGTCCAGACCGGAAACGGTAATCTGGTCCTGATCGCCAATCACTGAACTATTTAAAGCAAAACCTTATACCGTGTCCTTCAAGCCTGTAGTTGCCCTGGTGGGGCGCCCCAATGTGGGCAAATCCACCCTTTTTAACCGCCTGACGCGCTCGCGTGCCGCGTTGGTGGCCGATTATTCCGGCCTCACGCGCGACCGGCACTACGGCGAAGGGCGGGTCGGAGACATCCCCTTCATCGTGATCGATACGGGGGGGTTCGAGCCCGTTGCCAAGGAGGGTATCCTGGCCGAAATGGCACGACAGACCCGCCAGGCGATCGCCGAGGCGGATGTCGTGGTGTTCCTGGTCGATGCCCGGGCCGGCCTCAATGCCCATGACCACGAAATCGCCCGCCTGCTGCGCAAATCCGGCCAGCAGCGCGTGCTGCTGGCGGTCAACAAGGCCGAAGGCATGAACGAAGGCAAGGCCACGTCCGAGTTCTACGAACTGGGCCTGGGCGAGCCGCATCCGATTTCGGCTGCGCATGGCGATGGCATCGTCGACCTCATCGAGACCGCGCTACATGACCTGGCCGAGCCCGAGCTCGATGAACCGGTGCAGGAAGAAGGCGAGATCGAGCACCGCATCAAGCTGGCCATTGTGGGGCGTCCCAACGTGGGCAAGTCCACCCTGATCAACACCCTGATGGGTGAGGAGCGGGTGATCGCCTTCGACATGCCGGGCACGACCCGCGATGCGATTGAAATCGATTTCGAGCGCGACGGCCGCAAGTACACCCTGATCGACACGGCTGGCCTGCGCAAACGCGGCAAAGTATTCGAGGCCGTGGAAAAATTTTCCGTCATCAAGACCCTGCAGGCCATCGAGGCCAGCAACGTGGTGCTCCTGATGCTGGACGCCCAGACCGAGATTTCCGAACAGGACGCGCACATTGCGGGTTTCGTACTTGAGACGGGGCGTGCGGTGGTCGTGGGTATCAATAAATGGGATGGCCTGGACGACTACCAGCGCGAGCGCATCGAGCGCGAATTCCAGCGCAAGCTGCGCTTTCTGTCGTTTGCGCGCATGCACACCATCTCGGCGCTCAAGGGGCAGGGTATTCGTCCCTTGCTGAAATCGGTCAACGCCGCGCATGCGGCAGCCTTTGCCAAGCTTTCCACGCCCAAGCTTACGCGTGAACTGCGCGCTGCTGTCGAACAGCAGCAGCCGCCGCGCAAGGGCATCTTCCGTCCCAAGATGCGTTATGCCCACCAGGGCGGACAGAACCCGCCGCTGGTGGTGGTGCACGGCAGCGCCCTGGATGGCGTGTCGGATTCCTATCGCCGCTATCTGGAAACGCGCTTTCGCAACGCCTTTGACCTGGCAGGAACGCCCCTGCGGATCGAATTCAAGTCGTCGCGCAACCCTTACGTGGACAAGGAATGAGCCAGTACTGGAGCCCGGTGGTTGCGGGCCTGAGCCCCTATGTGCCGGGCGAGCAGCCCAAGCTGCAGAACCTGATCAAACTCAATACCAACGAAAACCCCTATCCGCCGTCGCCGTTGGCCCTGCAGGCCATCCGCGAGGCCGCCGATGAAGCCCTCAAGCGCTATCCGGATCCGGCCTCCGATGCCTTGCGTCAGGCGGTCGCCGACAGTCATGGGGTGTCCTTGGGCGAGGTCTTTGTTGGTAACGGTTCCGATGAAGTGCTGGCGCATGCGTTTCAGGCTTTCTTCAAGCATGAAGGCCGCCCCTTGCTGTTTCCGGACGTCAGCTACAGCTTCTATCCGGTCTACTGCGGGCTTTACCAGATCGAGTTTCACCGGATTGCCCTCCAGGCTGATTTCAGCCTGAACGTGGGCGACTATCTGCCGCAGGCGCAGCGCACGGCCGGCGGCGTCATCGTGCCGAATCCGAATGCCCCGACCGGTCGGGCCCTACCGCTGAGCGAGATCGAGCGCCTGGTGGCGGGTAACCCGCAATGCGTGGTGCTGATCGACGAGGCCTATGTCGATTTCGGCGCCCAGTCGGCTTCTTCGCTGGTATCGCGCTATCCCAATCTTCTGGTGGTGCAGACCCTGTCGAAGTCGCGCTCGCTGGCGGGCTTGCGGGTCGGGTTCGCCATCGGCCATCCCGCCCTCATCGAGGGACTGAACCGGGTCAAGGACAGCTTCAACTCCTATCCCATCGACCGGTTGGCGCAGGCCGGTGCCGTCGCCGCGCTTCATGACATCGCCTATTTCGAGCAAACCTGCCGGGCCGTCATCGCCACGCGGGAACGAATGACCGCTGCGCTGGTCGAATTAGGGTTCGAGGTCTTGCCTTCGGCCGCCAATTTTGTCTTCGCTCGCCATCCAGGCCATGATGCTGCGGCGTTGGCCGCGCAATTGCGCGAACGCAGCATCATCGTGCGCCATTTCCGCCAGCCGCGCATCGACCAGTTTCTGCGCATCAGCATCGGTACGGACGACGAAAGCCAGGCGTTGATCACGGCCTTGAACACGATTCTGGGCGCCTAGGCGCCTGCAGCAAGCCCTCGGCTTTCACGGCCGGGGTTCGGTGGCACCGCCAGGGAAAACCCTGTAGAGTATGTCTTTCGGCGGTTGCCACAACTCAAAACAAACAATGGAGCCTGGCCAATGAGCAATAAAGGGCAAACTTTGCAAGATCCG
>JAEWJD010000214.1 GCA_023386765.1 Pseudomonadota bacterium
TGCTTGGGGTCGTTCCAGACGGCGGGATCTTCGAGTTCGGCGTTTACGACGTGCAGGCGTTCAGCTTTGGCATCGTAGTCAAAGATACCTCCGTAGAGCCTGTTCGCGCTCCGCGTAGTCTTCGAGACGGGCGGCGATCTGGTTCTGACGTTCGGCTTCCATGATTGATCCTGGTGACTTTTATGCGAAACCGACTATTTTAGCGCGCTTGCCGGGGAGTCGGTCGGCTGCTTTTTCCCTCCCCGGGGTCCGGTGTTCAAACCGGGCCGGCGTATTCGATGACCAACTGGGCGGTAACCATGCCGTTCCAGACGTTTTGCTCCAGCCGGTAGGCCGCCTGGATCCGTTCCGGCAGGGATTCGTCGTGGCCGAACCAGATCGCGTCAAAGCGCTGGCCGCCGCGCTCCAGGGCCAGCTTGAGGTGCTTTTCGCCGACCAGGCGCTGGTTGCGTACCGTGAACTCATCGAGGAACAGCGGGGCGGCGAATCCCGCGCCCCATACCTGTTGCTGCAGCAGGCCGGCCACTTCGGCGTTGGCGTAGCCCGATTCCAGGGAACCGTCGGTTTCCAGCAGGGGTTCGAAGCGATCGCGTCCGGTCAGCTCGCGCACGGCGGCATCGAAGGCCGGCGCGAACGCGTCGAAACCGTCCACCCCCAGGGTGAGGCCGGCCGCCATGGCATGCCCCCCGAACTTGCGGATCAGGCCAGGGTGGCGCTTGGAGACAAGGTCCAGCACGTCGCGCAGGTGCACGTCCGGAATGGAGCGGCCCGAGCCACGGATCTCATCGTCACCGGCTGGCGCGAAAGCCAGCGTGGGGCGCCAGAATTTTTCCTTCAGGCGCGAGGCGACCAACCCGACCACACCCTGGTGCCAACTGGGGTCGAAGACGCAGACGGTGGCGCCGGCCACGGCATCGGGCGCCTCCATGGCTGCCATGGCCTGTTCGCGCATTTCGGCCTCGATGCCGCGTCGCTCGCGGTTGATCTGGTCGAGTTCGCGCGCCATGGCCAGGGCCTGGTCTTCGTCATCGGTGGTCAGGCAGGCGATCCCCAGACTCATGTCGGCCAGGCGGCCGGCGGCATTGATGCGCGGGCCCAGGGCAAAGCCCAGGTCAAAACCGTTGGCGCTGCGAGGCTCGCGCCCGGCCACCGCGAAGAGCGCGCGCAGGCCCGGCTGCATGCGTCCGGCGCGCATGCGTTGCAGGCCCTGCGTGACCAACAGCCGGTTGTTGGCGTCGAGCTTTACCACGTCGGCCACCGTACCCAATGCCACCAGATCGGCCAGCGCGTCCAGGCGCGGCCCGCCATCGGCGGCGAACACGCCACGGCGACGCAGTTCGGCCCGCAGGGCCAGCATCAGATAGAAGATGACGCCCACGCCGGCCAGGTTCTTGGACGGAAAGCCGCAGCCGGGCTGGTTGGGGTTGACGATGGCCAGGGCCTCGGGCAGCGTGTCGCCTGGCAGGTGATGGTCGGTGATGACCACGCCGATGCCGGCGGCATTGGCGGCGTCCACGCCGTCCACGCTGGCAATCCCGTTGTCCACGGTGATGATGATGTCGGGCTTGCCGTTGCGATGCCGCAGCGCCAGTTCGACCACGGCCGGAGACAGGCCGTAGCCGGTTTCGAAGCGGTTCGGGACCAGGAAGTCGACCTGTGCGCCCATGGCGGCCAGCGCGCGCAGGCCGACCGCGCAGGCGGTCGCGCCGTCGCAATCGTAGTCGGCCACGATGAGCAGGCGTTTGCCCTGGGCGATCGCATCGGCCAGCACGGCGGCAGCGTGGCCGGCGTGGGTGAGCTGGCCGGGCGGCAACATGGACGGCCAGGCCAGATGGGTCTGGGCCGGGTCGATCACACCGCGCGCGGCCCACAGGCGCGACAACAGGGGATGTATGCCGGCGGCCTGCAGGTTTTGGCAGGCCGCGAGGTCGGCGTGGCGAACAGTCAGACGGGGGATGACCACCAGCGTTTCCAATCCGTTTTGGGCGCCGGCAGCCACTTGCGCAAGCCGGTGCGGGGGTTGAGGGTGACATCGGCCTGGCGTTCGCGGCCCAGCAGCAGCAGCTGCAAGGCCTGCATGGGTTGGCCATCGGGGCGCGCCAGCGGGCGCAGGTGGTCGCGATCCAGCCGGGCCAGCGCGGCCAGCCAGCCGCCCCAGTCACCGGCGCGTGCCAGGGTGTCGAGTTCGGGGGCCAGGACCGGCGGCAGCGCCTGCAGCGTCCAGGGACGCGCGCCGCCATAGAGCCACAGGCCGTTGATGGGAGGCAGGCCGCGTTCGCTGCGCGCCTCGTTGACCGGGTGGGCATACCAGGCCATCTGGATATCGTTGAGCAGACGGCGCCAGGGCCGGCTGGCCGGGTCCAGCGCCCACCAGTGTTGCAGCCGCTCGCCGATCACGGCAGCCGGGCTGGCGGTGTCGGGCTGCAGCCCGGGGGGCAGACTCAGGCGCCAGCGCCCGGGGCTGAGCTCCTGCGCCTCGAAACCGCCGTCGGCCAGCAGCTCGCGAGCAGCCTCCAGCAGCGCGGCGCCTTCGTCGGGCTGCAAGCACAGCAGGTCGGGGTCGAGCAGGTTGGCGCTGTCCATGCCCAGGGCCAGGTGCACCAGGTCTGCCACCCAGACCGGCGACTCGCCCTGCACCCCGCCCAGTAGCGGGCCCAGGCCCGCGCCCAAGGTCTGCGGTGGCTGCGGCACAAAACCGGCGGCCCGGACCTGCCAGCCCTCATAGGCCGTACAGCCCTGGGCGTGGACATCGAAAGCTTGCACGCGCGCCTGGCCCTGCGTCAGCCATTGGTTGAGCGTGGGGGCATGTTCAGGGAGGTGGCGGGCCAGCTCGCCGGCCACGGCGGTAGCGGGCAGGGCGCCCGGAATCACGAGTTGCATGCCCGGATTGTAGTCCTGCCTGTGACCGTCAAAACAGACCGTCACAGTTGGCCTGCCGATCGCCTGTCACGGCCAGGAGGGTTAGTGCCATAATGCGCGGGTGCTGAAAATACCTTACGAACTCTGGATCGGCGCCCGCTATGCGGGCCTGGCCCGACTGGGCCAGCGCCGCGGGCGGCGCGATCGCTTTATCTCCTTCATCGCGGCCTCTTCGATGGCCGGTATCGCGCTGGGCGTGGCAGCCCTGATCGTGGTGCTTTCCGTGATGAACGGCTTCCAAAAAGAAGTGCGTGACCGCATGCTGTCGGTCCTGCCGCACATCGAAATCTACATCCCGGGTGCGGTGCCCGAGCGCGTGCTGGAGCAGTGGCGGCAGTTCGCCGACACGGCCGCCCAGAATCCGCAGGTCAAGGGCGAGGCCCCTTTCGTGGCCGCCGGCGGCATGCTGGCGCGCGGGCAGTCGCTGCGCGCGGTACAGGTGCGCGGGATCGACCCCGAGCTCGAGGGCGAAGTGTCCGACCTGCCCAAACAGATGGTGAGCGGAAAACTGACCGACCTCGCCCCGGGCAGTTTCAAGATCGTGCTGGGCAGCGACCTGGCCAGCGCCATCGACGTGCAGCCTGGCGACACCGTCCTGATGCTGGCGCCTCAGGGCAGTATCAGCCCGGCCGGCTTTGCGCCGCGCATGCGGCAGTTCACCGTGGCGGGCACCTTCTCATCGGGCCATTACGAATATGACTCGTCCATGGTGTTCGTCAACGCCGAAGATGCTGCCAAGGTATTCCGCGACAGCGGTACGGCTGGCGCGCGGCTGCGGGTGGCGGACATGACGCGTGCCCCGGAGGTCGCTGCCGAGTTGAACAAGACGCTGCCTCCCTACGTGATGGCGAGCGACTGGTCGCGCAACAACCGGACCTGGTTCGCTGCCGTGCAGACCGAAAAGCGCATGATGTTCCTGATCCTGGCGCTGATCGTGGCAGTGGCCGCCTTCAACCTGCTTTCCTCGCTGGTGATGGCGGTCAAGGACAAACAATCCGACATCGCCATCCTGCGTACCCTGGGGGCGGGGCCGGGCGAAGTGGCGCGCATCTTCCTGGTGCAGGGCGCCCTGATCGGCGTGATCGGTACCGCGTTGGGGGTGGGCGGAGGCATGCTCATCGCCTACAACGTCGATGTCATCGTGCCCTTCATTGAAAACCTGCTGGGTGTGCAGTTCCTGCCGCGCGAGATCTATTTCATCAGCGCCTTGCCGTCCGATCCCCGGGCCGGCGACATCGTCACCATCGGCCTGACCTCGTTGGTGCTGTCCCTTCTGGCCACGCTTTATCCCAGCTGGCGCGCCTCGCGCCTGCAGCCTGCCCAGGTGTTGCGCCATGACTGATCTCACCCCTACGCCGCACGTCCTGCAGGACGATACGGCTCGCGCGCCCGCGCTGCGTGCCGAGCATCTGAGCAAAGTCTATGACGAAGGGCCGGCACGCATTCAGGTGCTGGATGACGTCTCGCTCGAAGTCGCACGAGGCGAAATGGTTGCCATCGTCGGCGCCTCGGGATCCGGCAAAAGTACGCTGCTGCACATCCTGGGGCTGCTGGATGTGCCCAGCAGCGGCAGCATCGAGGTCGATGGCACGCCGTCGGCCGGACTGTCCGAGTCGCGCAAGAGCGCCTTGCGCAACCGCAGCCTGGGTTTCGTCTATCAGTTCCATCATCTGTTGCCGGAATTCTCGGCGCTGGACAATGTGGCCATGCCGCTGATCGTGCGCCGCATGGCGCGCGAGGCCGCGCGCGAACAGGCTGCGATCGTGCTTGAGCAGGTCGGGCTTGCCGCAAGGGCCGGGCATTTTCCCGGGCAGCTATCGGGTGGCGAGCGTCAGCGCGTGGCGCTTGCGCGTGCCTTGGTGTCGCGTCCGGCCTGCGTGCTGGCCGACGAGCCCACCGGCAACCTGGATCGCCATACGGCGCAGGCCATGTTCGAGTTGTTGACGCGGGTGAACCGTGAGTCGGGTACGGCTTTCATCATCGTGACCCATGACAATGAGCTGGCCTCGCGCGCCGATCGCCAGCTGCACATGGAAAGCGGCCGCCTGCTGCCCGGTTAGGGCGGCAGTGCCGCCCGCCCGCCATGCTGATCGATACCCACTGCCACCTCGATGCCCCGGAGTTCGACGCCGACCGGCTGGAGGTGGCTGCCGCGGCCAGGGCGCGGGGAGTAGGCAGTATCGTGATTCCTGCCGTGGCGGCCGGAAATTTCGAGACCGTGCGTGTATTGGCCCATGCCATCGATGGCGGTGCCTATGCACTGGGCATCCATCCTCTCTATGTCGAACAGGCGCAAGCCGGTGATCTGGATCGCCTGCGTCGTGCCATCGAGGCAGCCCTGCCCGACCCACGTTTTGTGGCCATCGGCGAGATCGGCCTGGATTTCTTTGTCGATGCCATCGCCAGCGGCGCGGCGCGCGAGCGCCAGGAACAGTGCTATGCCGCTCAACTGGGGCTGGCGGCCGAGTTCGGCCTGCCGGTGCTGTTGCATGTGCGGCGCTCGCAGGACATTTTGCTCAAGTACCTGCGCCGCCAGCCGGGCGTGGCCGGCGGTATCGCTCATGCCTTCAATGGCAGCGTGCCGCAGGCGCGCGCCTTTGTCGACCGTGGTTTTGCCCTGGGCATGGGTGGCGCCATGACCTATACGCGTGCGCTGCGCATCCGCGCCCATGCGCAGGACTTCGGGCTGGAGCATCTGGTACTGGAAACCGATGCGCCCGATATCCCACCCGCCTGGCTGATGACCGAGCCGCGCCGCAACAGCCCGGGGGAGTTGCCGCGCATTGCCGCCGAACTCGCGACCTTGCGCGGCTGCGGTCTCCAGGAGGTGGCACGGCAGACCACGGCCACCGCCTTGCGTGTCCTGCCGCGCCTGCAGCTGGCGCCGGCGGGTTGAGCGCCAGGGTTGCGAAAACGGCCGTGACGCCCTTGGTCTGAACGTATTTTTCCAGTGAGCAAGCGCCTCGCGGCCCGATATCAGGCCCGCTGGCGCATCGGGTATCATGCCGCAGCCGGGCCGACTCGCGTGCGGCGGCCGGGGGGCCATAACCCATTTTCTCTGGTTTAACGTATGTCGCTGATCGAATTTTCGCTTGCCGAAGGCAGTGCCTTTATCGAAATCAACCAGTTGCTCAAGGCAACGGGCGTGTGCGATAGCGGCGGGGCCGGCAAGGCCTTGGTAGCTCAGGGCCTGGTGCGGGTGGGCGGCGAGGTCGAAACCCGCAAGACGGCCAAGATCCGGGCCGGCCAGATCGTGACCTGTGGCAGCGAACGCATCGTGGTGCGCGCTGCCGAGACGCCCTCCGACGACGCCTGAGCATGTTGCGAGCCGCCATGAAATTCAAGATGTCCCAGAACTCCATCTTTGCCGTGCTGATGCGCTCACCGTGGTGGATGAGTGCCGGCCTGGCCTTGCTGCTGAGCGTGGGCGGCGCGGCGGCCTTGCCACGCGACTTCGCGGCGGTTGGCGTGTTCGCCGCCGTGCCATTCGTGGTGATCGCCGTGCTGGCGGGGATCCGGCAAGGGCGCCAGCCTTCGGAGGCCCGGGTGCTGGCGGTGGCACAGGCGCTGGCCGGGATGGGCTGGAAGGAAGCCGCCGCCGCGTTCGAGGCGGGTTTCACGCGTGATGGCAGCCAGGTACAACGGCTGGATGGCGCAGGCGCCGATTTCGCGTTGCAACGCAAAGGCCGCGAGGCAGTGGTGAGTGCGCGGCGTTGGAAGGCCGCACGCATCGGCATCGAGCCGCTGCGCGAACTGGAGGCCGTCCGCCAGCAGCGCGGCGCACAGGAGGCCGTCTTCGTGGCCCTGGGTGAAGTCTCTGATAACGCCTGGGCCTATGCCCGCGAGCATGGCATCGCCTTGATGGCCGGTCCCGAACTGGCCCGGCTGTTGCGTCACCAGGCCCTCTGACGGGGCGCCGCAGCCGCATCCCTGACGGATGGCGCGGATGGTTGCAAAAATGGAACGCTGTATTGCTGACGCCTGCGGGCGTATGTGACGCTTCCCGGCGGGTCAGGGCGGTACTATTGCCGGCGTCTGATGCCGGTGCCGCCGGCATCTCCATTTTTCGGAGCGGTGTTTTTCATGCGATCCCTGAACCTGGCTGCGACCCTGCTGACGGCGGCAGCCCTGCTGTCCGGCTGCGCTTCCAAGGTGGCTTCTTCTGAACAGTATTCTGGATTCCTGAACGCTTACGGGCGTCTGGAGCGCACTCAGACCGCCAGTGGGCATGAGGTGCTGCGCTGGATCGACCCCACCTACAAAGAGTCGAACTATCGGGGCATTTTCCTGGCTCCGGTGGTGTACTACCCCGAGCCGAAACCGACGCAACGTCTGTCCGCTCAATCGCTGGACCGGATCAAGGCTTATACCGATGAGCGTATTCGCAACGCCATTGGCCAGCGTCTGCCTTTGGTGGCGCGCCCGCATGGCCAGCGGTTGCTCAACGCGGAGATTGCCATCACCGCGGTGTCGGCGGAGAACGAAGGCATGGCGTTCTACGAATTTCTGCCTATCGGGGCGGTGATTGCGGGTTCCATGGCGGCTTCCGGGTATCGCAGCCAGCATTCGGTGCTGCTGATGGAGGTGCGCGTGCGCGACCAGGATACCGGGGAAGTGGTCATCGAGGCCGTGCGCAAGGGCTTCGGGAAAAGCGTCAGCAATGACAGCAAACCCATCACGCTTGAGGAAATCCAGTCGGCGGTCGACGATATCGTTGCCGATATCGCCGGCTTTCCCCGCCAGGGCTGAGACCCTTCCCCCGCTTTGGTACGATGCCGGAAAATGAACGCCGGTGCCTTGCCATGCCCGCGCATCCTGCGACGGGATATCGCACTGCTTGGGGGAACCATGAAAAAGACCTTGTTGTCGGCCGTGGCCGGCCTTTCGATGTGCGCCTTGCCCATCGTGCCGGCGGCGGCCGGTCAGATCGCCTACCTGGGCCCGGCGGGCTCCTGGACCCATCAGGCCTGTCTGGATCTGTTCGGACCTGACAACCTCGTGCCGCTGACACGCGACGAATTGTTTGCGCGTTACCAAAGCGGCGATATCGAGCAGGCTTGCGTGCCGGTGACCACCTCGGTGGTTGGCGTGACTCCGTATCTGGACGCGGTGCTGGATCTGCCCAACACCCTGGTCGTGGCTGAATATCCCAAGATGCTGGGCTACAGCCTGCTGGCCAGGCCGGGCACCAAGCTGGCTGATGTCAAGGAAGTCCTGGCGCATCCGGTGGCTTTCGAGGAGGTCAAACCCTGGATCGACAAACAGATGCCTGCCGTCAAGCGCCGCGAAGCGGCCAGCGGAGGCGCGGCCGCCAAGGCCGTGGCCGACAGTCAGGGGCATGACATGGCATCCTTCGGCCCCAAGGTCGGCGCGTCGGTTTACTCCTTGGTGCCGCTCATCGATGGTATCGAGGAAGGCCCTCACAATGTCACCCGCTGGTGGGTGCTGGGCCGCAAGCTGCGTGCCCCCAGCGGTAACGACAAGACGTCGCTGCTGGTGGAAACCTCCGATGATCGCCTCAGCGGTGTGTTGCGCGCACTCCTCAACGCTGGCGTGCCTGTCCTGACCATCTACGAACGCCCCAGCAAGAAAACCCTCGATACCCACCGCTACCTGATTGAAGTCGCGGGGCATGCGAAACAGGAACCCCTGGCATCGGTGTTGCAGGCCAGCCCCGACTTCCGCGTGCTGGGTTCGTATCCCCGCCGCTAGACAGCAGCAGGGCAGGCTGTCCGCCACGACCGCCCGGTGCCGGCGTGCGGCCGCGGGCAGCCCTGGTGGCGTTGTTCGGTAGATCTGAATAATCGGCCGGTTTATTTGATTTGTCCGAATTAGGGTGCCTTGCTAGTGTTCTCCGAGAGCGGCCATGAAGGGCCGTGAATCAACGGAGACAGCATTGACATCGGAACTGCGCAGCCTCGATCTGCAGGCGCTCAAAGGACTTCGCGTATTGGACGTGGCCACGTTCCTGGCCGCGCCATTTTGCGGCACCATCATGGCCGACTTCGGCGCTGACGTTATCAAGATAGAGCAGCCCGAGGGCGGTGATTCCCTGCGGCGCTTCGGCACGCCAGCCGCCTGCGGCGATACCTACATGTGGATGAGCGAGGCCCGCAATAAGCGTTTCGTGACGCTGGATCTGCGTACCGAGGAGGGGGCGGCCGTCTTCAAGGACCTGATCCGGCAATCGGATGTGCTGCTGGAGAACTTCCGTCCCGGCACGCTCGAGAAATGGGGGCTGGGCTACGACGTGCTGTCCGCAATCAATCCAGGTTTGATCCTCCTGCGGGTCAGTGCCTACGGTCAGGACGGGCCGATGCGCAACGAGCCGGGTTTTGCACGTATCGCACATGCCTTCGGGGGGCTGGCCTATCTGGCCGGCGAGCAGGACGGCGCGCCCGTGGTGCCGGGCTCCACCTCGCTGGCCGACTACATCTCTGGCCTCTGGGGGGCCATCGGTGTGCTGCTGGCGCTTAATGCCCGTCATGCGAGCGGACGGGGGCAGGTGGTCGATATTGGCCTGTATGAGTCGGTTTTCCGTCTGCTGGATGAGATCGCACCCGTGTATTCGACCACCGGTTACGTGCGGGAGCGCCTGGGCGCCGACGTGCCGCATGTGGCGCCGCACAGTCATTATCGTTGCCGTTGCGGCGGCTGGGTGGCGATCGCGTGCAGCAATGACCGGATGTTTGAGCGGCTCTGCCAAGCCATGGGTCGCCAGGAGCTGGCAGTTTCGCCCGACTATGCCCGGGCCAGCGCCAGAGCGGCGCGGCGCGCCGAGGTGAATGGCATCGTCGCGGATTGGGCCGCCACCCTAGAACTCGACACCTTGCAGGAGATCTGCCGGCGCGAGGGCGTCCCATGTTCCAAGGTGTATTCCATTGCCGATATCTTTGCCGACCCGCAGTACCGGGCACGCGGCAATCTGCAGGAGGTGAACGACCCTCGCTTCGGCAAGGCGGTCATCCCGGCTGCCATCCCCCGCTTGTCGCATACCCCGGCCGTCTTCAGCCACGCGGGGCGCGCGCTGGGTGCCGACAATGCCTCGGTATATGAGGAGTTGCTGGGAATGAGCGGCGCGCGGCTGGCCGATCTCAAGGCGCGCGGCGTGGTGTAGCGCGCCGCCTGGGCGGGGGATTGGGTTGGCCGATCAGCCCGCGGACCCATTGCGCCAGGCGGCTTGCCGCCGGTGTCAGATTGCGGTGGCGCAACCGGATGAGCGCCACTTCGCGCGTCATGCGGGGCTGCGTGATCGGCAAGGCCTGCACGTCGGGGTGCAGCTTTTCGGGCAGCACCATCCCGGGCAACACGGCTGCGCCCAGGCCGGAGTTGGCCATCGAGATGAGCGTCTGGGCCTGCGAGAACTGGAACTTGGCTTTGAGCGTCAGGCCGCGGCGGCTGGCCACGTCGTCGATCAGGGCGCGCAGGGCCGTGCCGGGGTTGAGCAGCAGCAGCGGCAGCGAGGTGAGCTTGCTCAGGGTGATCTGCTCGACGGTTTCAGGCAGGAGATTGCGGGGCACCAGGGCGTACAGCGCTTCCGTGAGCACCGGCTCGAAATCGAATTCCGGCAGGTCCATCACCGGCCCGATGGCGAAATCGACCTCTTCGCGGCGCACTGTTTCGAAGATCGCGCCGGAGGTCATCTCCTGCACATAGACCTCGACGCCGGGGTGGTCGCGTTCGAAGGCTGCCAGGATCGGCGCCAGACGCGTGGATGACACCGTGGTCGAGCATGACAGGAAGATGCGGCCACGCTTGAGGTCGACGGTTTCCTGGATCTGACGCAGGCCGTTCTCCATTTCATTGATGGCCCGCTGCGCACTATGCAGGAGTTGCTCGCCCTCTGCGGTGAGCTGAACGCTGCGCGTGGTGCGGTGAAACAGTTCCACCCCTAATTGCGCCTCAAGCTGCTTGATCTGCCCCGTGACGGCAGATTGCGAACGATGGGACTGCTCGGCCGCCTGGCGGAAGCTGCGGTACTGCGCCACCAGCATGAACACATGCAGCAATTTCAGATTGATGTTGGGCAGTGGACGGTGCAATTCGGTGGACATGCCGGGCCTGTTCGGAAGGACGTCGTCAGGCCGGAAAGATAAATCTCGTTTTCTGAATAGTCAATCTGATTATTTAAATTGTGTGAAAAGCCAGTCTGCTTAAACATATCGCCAGACCACACTATTTGAGGGGAGTGAAGGCGATGGATGTCAGGCGGATCATGCTGACCAAGGGGCGCTTGCTGGAGGATTTCCAGGTCGGGGATGTCTATACCCACTGGCCGGGGCGAACCATTACCGAAGCGGACAACATCCAGTTCAGCCTGCTGACGATGAATCGTCATCCGGCGCACTGCGACCATCACTTCGCCGCGCAGACCGAGTTCGGCAAACCGCTGGTCAACAGCGGGCTGACCCTGGCCATCGTGCTGGGCATGAGCGTGGATGACGTCAGCGCGAACGCGGTGGCCAACCTGGGCTGGAAAGACATCGAGTTGAGCGCGCCGGTGCATCCCGGCGAGACGATCTACGCCCGCTCCGAAGTCGTGGAGGTGCGTCCTAGCCGGTCGCGTCCGGGACAAGGCATTGTCACGGTTCGTACCGAAGGCCTGCGCAGCGACGCGGTGGTGTTCATGCGTTTTGTGCGCAGCTGCCTGGTGCCTAGCCGTGCCGCCTTGACCCGGGAGCTGGGCATATGAGTGCCACCTTGCTGCAAGGCGTGCGCATCATTGAAAGCTCCGCCTTCATCGCCGCACCGTTGGCTGGCCTGACGCTGGCGCAGTTCGGCGCCGAGGTGATCCGGGTGGACCTGCCGGGGGGCGGCATCGACTATCACCGCATGCCCCGCATGCCCGGCGGACGCAGCCTGTATTGGGCGGGGCTGAACAAAGCCAAGCGCTCGGTGGCCATCGATCTGCGTCGCCCGGAAGGCCGCGATCTGATCCGGCAACTGATATGTGCGCCCGGCGAAGGCGGCGGCATCCTGCTGACCAATATCGGCACGCCGTGGCTGGCGCATGCCGCCTTGCAGCGCCTGCGCGAGGATGTCATTACCTGCACGATCGAAGGTAATTTCGACGGGTCTACGGCCGTCGACTACACCGTGCATTGCGCCACAGGTTTTCCTCTGGCCACCGGTGCCGGGCCGCAACCGCTCAACAGCCCCGTGCCGACCTGGGATGCCTGCTGTGCCTATCAGGCCGCCATGGCGATGGTGGCGGCGGTGTTGCGCCGCCGTGTGGGCGGGCAGGGCGCCGAGTTGCGTATTGCGCTGTCCGATGTGGCCTTTTCCTTGATGTCCCACCTGGGGGTGCTGGCCCAGGCGGAGATGCTGGGCGAGGACCGCGAGCCCATCGGCAACCATATCTATGGTGCGTTCGGCTGCGATTTTCCGACCCGTGATGGCCAGCGCGTGATGGTGGCCGGCATCTCTCTGGGTCAGTGGAAGGCGTTGGTGCGCGCCAGCGGGTTGGGTGAGGCGATGGCCGGTCTGGAACAGGGCCTGGCAGCGGATTTCAGCGATGAAGCCCAGCGCTACGCCCATCGCGAGGCCATCGCGGCGTTGTTTGCGCCGTGGTTCGGTGCCCGCACGCTGGCCGAGCTGGATGTCGTGCTGACGGCCGCTGGCGTCTGCTGGGGCAAGTATCGCCGCGCCAGCGAACTGCTGGCAGAGGACCCGCGCGTCGGCGCAATCAATCCCACCTTCGAACGATTGCATACGCTGGGCGTCGGCGAACACTGGTCAGTGCGCTCGCCGGTGCGATGGCTGGGCGAGCCGGCGCCGGCAACCACGCCAGCCGGTTGGGTGGGAGAAAACACCGAAGAGGTCCTGCAAGCAGTGCTGGGCCTGGGGCAGGCGCAGATCCGCGACCTGCGCGAACGCGGCGTGGTGGCCGGCGCAGAGGAAGGGGTGGCCCTGAAGGCGGGTTGAGGCGCTTGGGGGCATCGCGGGCGGGCGGTCTTCGCCCTCCTGTACGCAGATAGTTCCCGTCAAGGGAATCACAACAAAACAAGGAGACAAACCATGAAATTTCTGCCAATGATTTGTGCACTCTCGCTCGGGATGGCCGCGCCCGTTCTGGCACAGGACTCGCAGCCGTATCCCGCCAAACCGATACGGATCGTGGTGCCCTGGACGCCCGGGCAGGCCACCGACATCGCCGCGCGCGCGGCCAGCGCCAAACTGGCCGAGGCCCTGGGGCAGTCCTTCATCGTGGAGAACCGGGCCGGAGCGGGTGGCACCATCGGCGCCTCGTCGGTGGTCAAGGCCGCGCCGGACGGCTATACCCTGTTGGCCGGCTCCAGCGGCTCGGTCACGGTCAATCCCATCCTGCAGAAGGCCAACTATGCGCCAACCGATCTGGAACCGGCCGGCATGATTGCCAAGATCCCCTATGTACTGGTGACGGCGGCGGACTTCCCGGCCAAGAATGCCCAAGAATTGATCGCCCTGATCCAGGCCAACCCGGGCAAGTATGCCTTTGCGTCCTCCGGCGCCGGCTCGATCGGACACCTGACGGCAGAGGTCTTTCTTTCCAAGATCGGGGCCGATGTCCAACACGTACCCTACAAAGGCAGCGCGGGCGCCTTGACCGATGTGCTGAGCGGGAGGGTGGCCTTCATGTGGGACTCCGTCGCGTCGGTGTCGGGGCAGATCGCCTCCGGCGCGGCGCGCGCCTATGCCGTGTCGTCCGGGGAGCGCACCGCCACCCTGCCCGATGTCCCCTCGCTCTCCGAGGCCAGCAACATCAAGGACTTCGATATGGTGGCGTGGGTCGGTTTGATGGCCCCCAAAGGCACGCCACCCGAACGCCTGGATCGCATCAATGATGTCTTGCTGGAGGTCCTGAAGACTCCCGAAGTCAGCAAGCAATTCCTGACGTTGGGTATCGACCCCTTCCCGATTCCGCGCGCGCAGGCCGCCAAGGTGATCGCCGCCGAGGTCGAGCGGCTGGCTGCGGTGGCCGCCGAGAACCAGGTGGCGGCCCAGTAACAAGGCGCGTCAGGCCGGCCACCGCGGCGGTATCGCGCTTACGCCGGCAGACCCGCTACCCCGCCAGGGCAGCGGGTTTTTTCATGCCTTGTCTTGCTGCGCACCGCATTGATGCAAGCCTAGCCTGCGGGCAGGCTGCGTCCACTCCTCTCTGCTGCCTGTATTCACTCTTGCGGTGGCCGCCGGCGGGCACCAGGGACGCTGTCGGCCTGTGCGTGACGGAGCAGGTGAAAGGCATGAAGCGTTGGGGAGCGGCGGCGCCGTTGTTGGCGTTTTGCGTGGGGGTGGCACAGTGCCAGGGGTGGCCGGAGCTGCGGCCGTTGTGGGTGGCCTGCGGGGTCTGGGCGGCGGGCTTGCTGGCTGGGTGGGCGGTAAGCCGGCGCCAGGCCGCCTGGGGGGGCGCACAGGGGCGCGCCTGGTGGCGGGTAGCCCTGGCGTTGTGGTTGGGCGCAGTGTGGGCGGCGGGATGGGCGCAATGGCGTCTGGGCGAGCGGCTGGCCGATGCCGCCGATGACCAGATTTTCGCCTTGCCGCTCACGATTGCCAGCCTGGCGCAGGGCGATGCGTCGGCGCGGCAATTCCTGGCGCAGGTGAACGCGCCGCGCCCGGCCGGCGTGCCGGCCCGGCTGGCGGTGACCTGGCGCGCCTTGCCGGGAGATGCGCGCGGCGTGCCGGCACTGATCCCCGGCGAGCAATGGCGCATGGTGCTGGTACTGCGCCAGCCCTACGGCCATGTCAATCCGCAGGGGCCGGATCGGGAGGCGCGCTGGTTTGCCGAAGGCGTGGGGGCGACGGCCACGGTGCGCGGCACCCCGCGCCGGCTGGCGCCAGCCAGTGGCCATTGGATCGACCGCGCACGCCATGCCGTGCGCGAGCGCCTGCGCGCGGCGGTGGGCGAGCAGCGCTACACCGGGGTGCTGATCGCCCTGGTCATGGG
>JAEWJD010000363.1 GCA_023386765.1 Pseudomonadota bacterium
CCCTTCATGCCGCCAGGGGAAGTTTGCGCAACTCGACCGGCACGGACTTGTAGCAGGGGATGCCGCTTTCGGGGTCCTGGTAGTCCAACGGACAGAGATTGTTGGCCTCTGGGAAGTAGGCTGCCACCGAACCGGCCGCGATGTCATGGCGGATGGCCGTCAGGGTCAGGCGCCGGTGCGTCTGGTCCTTGAGGGCCGTGTTGATCTCCACTTTGTCGCCATGTTGCAGGCCCAGGCGCTGCATGTCGTCGGAGTTCATGAACAGCACATCACGGCGCCCGAAGACGCCGCGATAGCGGTCATCCATGCCGTAGATGGTGGTGTTGTACTGATCGTGGCTGCGCACCGTGGTGAGCTTGAGCGCCTCGGGGAATTCGGGATCTTCGTCCAGCCCCGGAAAGATCAGGAACTCGGCCTTGCCCGAAGCGGTCTTCCAGATGCGCTCGGTGGCAGGCAGGCTGAGGCGAAAGCCGCCTGGCACGCGGATGCGGGCGTTGTAGTCGTGGAAGTCCGGGTAGATCTTCTCGATCAGGTCGCGGATGCGGTCGTAGTCCTCGATCAGGTGCAGCCACGAAACACGGCTGGCCGGCAGGGTGGCGTGGGCGATGCCGGCGATGATGGCCGGCTCGGAGCGCAGTTGCTCGGAAGCCGGCTGGAGCTTGCCGCGCGAGGCGTGCACCATGGACATCGAGTCCTCCACCGTGACGGACTGCGGGCCCGTGGCCTGGATGTCGCGTTCGGTGCGGCCCAGCACCGGCAGGACGATCGAGTCCTTGCCGATCAGCAGATGCGATCGGTTGAGCTTGGTATTCAGGTGCACCGCCAGCGTCAACCCGCGCATGCCCGCCTCGCAGCGTTCGGCATCCGGCATGGCGATGGCGAAGTTGCCGCCCAGACAGACCAGCACCTTGGTTTCGCCGGCGCTGATGGCGCGCATGGTGTTGACGGCATTGTGGCCGGGCTTGGCCGGCGGACGGAAGCCGAAGGTCTTCTCGATATTGTCGAACATCACGGGGTCGATCAGCTCGGTGATGCCGACCGAGCGGTTGCCCTGCACGTTCGAGTGACCGCGCAGCGGGCAGATGCCGGCTCCGGGCTTGCCGATGTTGCCGCGCATGAGCAGCAGCGCAGCGCATTGCTGTACGTTGTGCGCCCCGGTGCTGTGTTGGGTGATGCCCATGCCGTAGGTGACGATGGTGGCCTTGGACTGGGCGTAGAGGGCGGCCACGGTTTCCATGTCGGCGCGCGTCAGGCCGCTATGACGTTCGAGGTCTTCCCAGGCGGTGGCGCGCAGATCGTCGCAGAAGGCCTCGAATCCGCCGGTGTGCTTGGCGATGAAGTCATGGTCGAGGGTGCCGGGGATGGTCGCATCGCGCTCCAGCAGGGCCTTCATGATGCCCTTGAGGGCGGAGGCATCGCCGCCGACCTTGACCTGGTAGTAGTTGCTGGCGATCCGTTCCGACGTCAGCGAGATCATCTCGGTAGGGCTTTGGGGGTCGGCGAAGCGTTCCAGCGAGCGCTCGCGCAGCGGATTGAGCACGATGATGGGCACGCCACGCTCGGCGCAGTCATGCAGGGTGCCCATCATGCGCGGGTGGTTGGTGCCCGGATTATGGCCGATGCTGATGATCAGGTCGCATTGGTCGAAGTCATCCAGCGACACCGAACCCTTGCCCATGCCGATGGCCTTGGGCAGGCCCACGCTGGTGGGCTCGTGGCACATGTTGGAGCAGTCGGGGAAGTTGTTGGTGCCGTATTCGCGCGCGAAGATATTGAACAGGAAGGCAGCCTCGTTGGAGGCGCGGCCCGAGGTGTAGAAATCCACCGCAGTGGGATCGGCCTGCGCCTGCAGCACCTGGGCGATGCGCGCATAGGCGTCATCCCAGCCAATGGGCTGGTATTTGTCGCTGGCCGCATCGTAGATCATGGGGTGGGTCAGCCGGCCGGCGTCCTCCAGGGCATGGTCGCTCCATCCCAGCAGTTCGGTCACGGTGTGGCGGGCGAAGAACTCCGGGCCGACGCGGCGCTCGGTGGCTTCCCAGGTGACGGCCTTGGCCCCGTTCTCACAGAACTGGAAGGTCGACGTGTGTTTCTTGTCGGGCCAGGCACAGCCCGGGCAGTCGAAGCCGTCAGGCTTGTTGGTGCGCAACAGCAGCTCGGGCGCTTCGGCCACATGCATCTGTTCGGCGATGGCGATGGCGGTGGCTTTCAAGGCCCCCCAGCCGCCGGCAGGCATGCGGTAGGGGCGTACCCCGGTGAGATTGCGTTCTTCCATCGGTTCTTTCTCCTCGTCACGATCTGATCTGGCCGGCCACGGGGGCAATAGAGGCACTGAGTTTCACTAACCTCAGGACCAGATATACCGCATGCGCGGGGTTGTGCCAAATAAGGCCAGCCATCAGGCGCTGGCGCCCAGCCTGGCGACATGCCCCACGATCATGTCGCGCATGGCGCCGGCCGGACGCGACAGGGTTTTGTTCTTGCGCGTGAGAATGAAGACTTCGCGGTGGATGTCGTTGTGTTCGATGTCGCGGCCGGCCAGGCGATGGCCGGCGCGGACCTGGAGGCTGGCAACTTCGTGATGCCAACGCTGCTTGATGGAGCGGCGCCGCATATGCGGGTTCATCAAGAGGAGATCTTCGGGCCGGTGCTGACACTGGTGCCGTTCGATGATGTCGATCATGCCGTCGAGATCGCCAACGGTACCGAGTACGGGCTGGTGGCCGGCATCTGGGGCCGGGATGTGGGTCAAACCCATGCCTTGGCGCAACGGGTGCAGGCCGGGCAGGTCTTCGTGAACTGCTACGGGGCAGGCGGCGGCGTCGAACTGCCGTTCGGCGGCTATCGTAAATCGGGCTTCGGGCGAGAGAAGGGGCTCGATGCCCTGCTGTCGTACACCCAGGTCAAGAATATCTGCATCCGCATCTAGGACGCCGCCATGAATGCCATCTCTCGTTTTGCCTGCCCGACCCGTCTGGTGTTCGGCGTGGATGCCCACCGCCAACTCCCCGCCCTGGTGTCGGCCGGCGGCGCGCAGCGTCTGTTCCTGGCGATCGACCCTGCCCTGGTCGATAGCGAGATCACCCGGGCCCTCCAGGACCAGCTACAGGCCCACGGGATCGCCCTGGAGATTTTCTCCGACATCCAGCCCGATCCCGACGATCTGACAGTGGCCGCGGCACATGCCCGCTGCGGGGCGCACGGCAGCCAGGCCATTCTCGCCATCGGTGGGGGCAGCACGATTGATGTCGCCAAGGCGGTGGCCATCCTGATGACCAACGGCGGCGCGATCAGCGACTATGAAGGCGTGGAGAAGTTCTCGGTCGCGCCCTTGCCCTTGTTTGCCGTACCCACGACGGCGGGAACCGGTTCGGAAGTCTCCGGGGCCTGCGTCATCACCGACACGCATCGCAACGTCAAAATGGCGATCCGCCACGCGGCGTTCGGCCCGGCCCAAGTGGCGGTGCTGGATCCGTTGGCGGTCGCCTCGATGCCGGCGCATGTGGCGGCCTACGCAGGCATCGACGCGTTCGTGCATGCCTTTGAATCCTATCTGTCCAAGTTGGCCAATCCTTTCTCGGATGCCGTCAACCTTCATGCGATGAGACTGATCGTCGGCAGCATCCGGCAGTTCGTCGCCAACCGGCGCAACACCGCCGCAGCCCTCGACATGCTTTGCGGCTCGTCGATGGCGGCGATGTCTTTTGGCATCACCGGGCTGGGCAATGTGCATTGCATGGCCTTGCCCCTGGGCGCGGTGTTCCATGTGCCGCATGGCCTGGCCAACGCGGTCTGCCTGCCCACCGTGGCGGAGTTCAACCTGATTGCCAACCCGGGTCGTTACGCCGATGTGGCTGAGATCCTGGGCGTGGACTGCCGGGGGCTTTCGCAGCGCGAGGCGGCCCGCCAGGCCGTCGCGGCCCTGCGGGAATTGTGCGCAGATCTGGGCATTCCGGCGCGCTTGCGCGATGTGGGTGTGCGGGCCGACGCGCTGGAGGATCTGGCGCGCCGCAGCTTTGCAGCCGACTACAACCGCTGGAATCCGCGCCACACGACGCAGGCCGATTTCCTGGCCTTGTTCCAAAGCGCCTTCTGAGCCCGGCCGGCCATGCCTTGAGGGCATGGCCTCAGTTATGCTGGCAGGATGAATATTCATTTGCGTGGCGCCTCGCCGGCGGCGTTGCCCCTGGTGTTGCTGTGCCTGGCCTGCGGCTATATCGATGCGCTGGGCTATGCCCACCATGGCGTGTTCGCCGCCAACATGACCGGCAACACAGTGCTGGCCGGCATGGCCCTGGCGCAACAGGAGTGGGGCACCGCGCTGGACCGGCTTTCCACCTTGCTGACCTTCTTCCTGGGGGCATTGGTGGGGGGCTGTTTCCCGCCGGATAAAAAGTGGCTGTACCAGGTCCCCCTGTTCCTGGAGTGCGCGCTGCTGGTGGTGGCGGCCTGCCTGGATCCGGCCGGCAGCGCCTGGCTGGCAGTGACCACGGCGGCCATGGGCGTGCAGGCCAGCGTCATCGTCGGGGTAGGGGGTTCTACCGTCAGCACGGTCGTAGTGACCAGTACGCTGTCCAAGCTTGCCCAGCTCTGCGCACAGGCCTTGGTGCTGGTGCCTTTTTTTGGCGCCGCGCCGGGCAAGCGCGGGCCGGGCGCCGCCCTGTTGCTGGCCTGGGGCGCCTATTTTGTCGGCGCGGCCGCGGCCGGCGCGCTGCTGGCGTTCTCCTGGGCCATGTGGGTGGGCACTGCGCTGGTGATCCTGCTTGCTCCGGTGCAGCGCTGGTATCGCCACTGAGGTGACCGCAGTCTATTGGGATATTCCAACCTGATCGCGGGCTGTTCAGGTGGGTGGATATGCTGCCAGTCAAACTCTCTCGTCGCTCTTGCCGCCCTTGAACCGTTCTGGTCGAACAGCGGTCGCCGTCAGGCGACCATATCCGCTGTTCCCCCGAAACCGCTTGCTGTTGAAGCGGCGCTGGGTGCCGATATCACTTTCAAGCGCTATCCCCAGTTATTGATGAACCTGCTTGTGAGGTGGGTTTGCCGCATCGTGCGGTACCGAAGTGCGCTGATAGTTTGGTCTGCCATGTCAGGACTGAACCCCTATCGATCATTGCCAAGTTGGTTTTATCCAACACGGTTATTCATCGGAAAGTGAAATCGCGCGAGATCATTTAGTTACTAATTTATAGTTTATGTCAGATGATTTCACTTGATTTCAGTTGACTCTATTTATATTTCATGTTTCGTAAAAATCATCCCCAAAATTGGGGATGAAAGAAATTCATGAATAGTGTCAACTCAGTGCAAACAGATGTCATTCTTTTGCGTATTTTTGATGAAACCGAGATGATCGAAGAATAGCCTGTCATTTTCCTTAAAAAATTCTGTTGCAAGCTGTCGAGCTATGCGTCAGAATTTTATGCTTTACGTTTCTGTATGTAACAATGTGGGATTGTGGCAATCCTTCCCCACTTCCTCATCGAAGCTGAGTCGGGGGAGCTGTCTTTTGTGCGCTTGATTAGGTGGATTTTTCAACGGCTTGGCTTATGAGTACCGACAAGAGAGTCACTCAGCGAGTGCTCATGCGTGGGGAGATGTTTGTTTCCCTACTTCAAGCGCAAGGTCATCTGGGCGCCTACCTGGCGTTTGAGAAAGCACTGCGCTCTGGCGTTCCTGACAGTATTGAGGCCGAGGCAGCGCCTCTTCTGCAGGCATACCCTGGCTGGAACGAGGTCGCCATTTGTGTCGCGCGAGCCCTTGCTACGCGCGATCACATGAAGGGAATCCGGTATCTCGAGAGCCGGATCCCGCAGACTGCCGCACCCGAACAACTGCGGCGCGTGATCTTCCAGATTCTGTGTCAGCACGAACCGCCCATTGCTGTGATCTACGCCCTCAGAACTGGGGCCACTCTGGTGTACACGGCTGACGGGTTGGCGGCGATGGACAAGCTCATCCGAACCACTCGGGAGCCGCAGTTGATGCGGATATATCATGCAGCCCTCTCCCGCGAAGCAGGTCGGCAACGGGTAGTGCCGCGCGAAAGCCTGGCACTTGCATTGTGGACGCTGACGCACATGCCGGAATCGCGACCAGCCTGGGAAACCCTGGCGGCGAGCCTGCCTGAGGAGCACGATTATGCGACAGCTCTGCAGTCCATCCTGAGGATTGGTGATCAAGCTGGAAACCTGACAGCCCGGGACGTCGCGCCCATGGTCGCTCTCGGTTTTGATGCCGTGTCCATCGTCGGTGCGCGTTTGATTCATATGGATCTCGCCTGCCTCAAGAGGCTGGAGAGCAGCGCGCGCGAAGCTCATGCCGCAGATGGCTACCTTGTTCGCTATTTGGCGAGTCATTCAGCCAGTCGCGAGGCTCAACGCGAGGGCGCACACGGGGTAGCTCTGTGCATGTCCGGACAGTTGCGCGACATGGCTGGAGCCGCTCCCAGCATCCGGAAACTGTTGGGAGTATTGGGTTCACCGACAATATATGTCGATACTTGGACAAGCAACGGTGTCCGGTTCCCGCTTCAGAATCTGGCCCATATTTCACGGATTTTTGATCCTGAGTTGTGTCAGCTTTTCAAGGCGCATTTCACAACGGGTGAGGAAGTCCTGCAGGCCTATCCTTCCCTAGATGGCTGGTTGAAAAGCATGGATGGCGTGTCCGAGGCTGTGGTGCGGCAGCACTATCCGGAAGCTCGGCAGGTAGCTATTCATCAAGACACTTTCGGGAATCCGGCAGAGGTGGAGGCCAAGTATGGCCAGAGCTTCGTACCGCAGGTGAACCAGTTGCGGATGTACCACCTCGCGCATTGTGGCATTGAGCAGGCCATGGCAGATGGTAATTACGATGTCCTGGTCCGTATCCGTCCTGACATCGAAGTGCAGATCAATCCGGATGGCCTAAAGGCCGCTATTGCGGAAGTGCGGGCCAATGATGATCTGATCATTGTCGATGCGATCGTGAGGCCAGGAATGCCTAGTGATTCCTTTGCGATCGGAAGTCGGCGCGCGATGCGCATCTATGCCGATCTGATCAGCATGGCGGGCTACTACGGTGATACCGAATTCTATGGCCCGCGCATTTCCCCACACCGCATCCTGTTTGACCATCTGACGTCTTTCGGGTTGCGGGTCGAGCGTCGGGATGTACTCAAAATAGTCGCTTTCAGATCACCAGAGATAACGGTGCCCGTTCTTGAGGAAATCATCGAGAAGGATAGGCGTGGGCTGCCGGAAACACCATTCGAACATGACTTCCGGAACCTTGCCGGGCAGCGAGTTAAAGAGGACAAACATGTATAACATCGTCGTGCCGATGGCGGGTGCGGGTAGCCGGTTTGCAGTAGCAGGTTACAAGGATCCAAAGCCGCTTATCCAGATCAATGGCGTGGAGATGATTCGAGTCGTTATTGAAAACCTCCGCCCTATCCGAGATCATCGTTTCATCTTTATTTGCCAGCAAGCGCATCTGGACGCCTACGGCCTCGAACCCAAATTGCGCGCCTGGGCGCCAGGATGCGAAATCGTGGCGCTCAATGGGTTGACCGAAGGGGCTGCCTGCACGGTTCTGGCTGCGCAGTCCCTCATTGATTCTGACCAGCCGCTGATGATCGCCAACAGTGATCAGTACATCGACGCGGATATCAATGCCTATCTGGATCACATGGACAGCCAAAAGCTTGATGGTCTCATCATGACCATGAAGGCTGACGATCCGAAGTGGAGCTTTGTCGGGCTGGACGATGCGCGGTTGGTGACGACGGTTGTCGAGAAGGAAGTGATTTCCGACGAAGCGACAGTTGGCATCTACAATTTTTCCCGTGGTGGGGATTTTGTCCGTGCAGCCCGGCAGATGATTGGTCGAAATCTGCGGGTCAACAACGAATTCTATGTCGCGCCCGCCTATAACGAGCTGATCGAGCAGGGGCAGCAGATCGGTATATTCAATATAGGGGCAGAAGCAGACGGCATGTATGGTCTCGGCACGCCGGCTGATCTGGACAAGTTTCTCGGGCTGTCTGTCAGCGAGAAGGCTACGTCCATCGTATGAAGATCATCTCTCATCGGGGCTATTGGAAGAGCGCGGAAGAAAAGAACCTCGTTCCAGCTTTTGAAAGATCCTTTTCTCTGGGCTATGGCACAGAAACGGAT
The DNA here is from genome assembly GCA_023386765.1 of Pseudomonadota bacterium. Classification (GTDB taxonomy): domain Bacteria; phylum Pseudomonadota; class Gammaproteobacteria; order Burkholderiales; family Burkholderiaceae_B; genus Bordetella. The sequence continues at coordinate 8,160 of JAEWJD010000363.1, forward strand.
GTGCGCGACAGCAATGGCCGTCTGTTGATTTCACATGACATGCCTCGGGGGGATGAACTATCCCTGGATGATGTATTGCGTATGGCGAGCAGCCATGGTGCCACCGGGCTTACCCTCGCGTTGAATATCAAGGCCGATGGCCTGGCGCAGGCTGTTGCAGACGCGATTTCCCGTCATCCTTGTCTGGATTGCTTTGTGTTCGATATGTCGGTGCCCGACATGCGCGGATATCTATCAGCAGGAGTGCCGGTGTTTACCCGAATGAGTGAGGTGGAGCGCGACCCGGCTTGGCTTGAGGAGTCAGCTGGCGTTTGGCTGGACTCGTTCATTCCTGAGTGGTACGACCTCGGCCTGATTCGTTCCTTGCTGTCGGACGGTAAGCGGGTCTGTGTGGTGTCGTCTGAGCTGCATCGTCGCGATCCTCAAGGGTTGTGGCAATTGTTGCGGCCGCTGGCAGCGGAGAGCAACCTCGTCTTGTGCACCGATCTGCCTGAGGACGCGGCTATGTATTTCTTTGGGAAACAGGAGGCCTGAATGGCGATCAAAGCTGTGCTGTTCGATATGGATGGTGTGCTGATCGAAGCCAAGGAATGGCATTACGATGCACTGAATCGTGCCCTCAACCTTTTTGGAATGCCGATCTCGAGGCTGGATCACTTGACCACCTTTGATGGTCTTCCCACGATGCGCAAGCTGCAACTCCTTAGTCTGGAGCGCGGTTTGCCCAAGGAACTCCATCATTTCATCAACGAGATGAAGCAGCATTACACAATGGAGTTGATTCAGACGCAGTGCAAACCGCGCTTTGGGCATGAGTTTGCATTATCAAATCTGAAGGCGGCCGGGATGCGGCTGGCAGTTTGCTCCAATTCAGTTCGTCAAACCGTCACCACCATGATGGAGAAATCGAATCTGGCACCTTATCTTGACCTGATGGTGTCCAATCAGGACGTGAAGGTAGGGAAGCCCGATCCCGAGATGTATCAATTCGCCATGGGGCACTTTGGTCTGCAGCCCGCAGAGTGCCTGATCGTGGAAGATAATGAAAACGGAATCAAGGCAGCCCGGGCTTCTGGCGCACATCTGCTGGTGGTCAAGGACGTTGCTGAGACCAATCTTGAGCGAATCATGGCTGCGATCAATCGCGTCAACAGTTCAGCTGCACAGGTGACGGCATGAAAATCAACATTCTGGTTCTGGCAGCCAGCCCATCCAAGCCCGGATCTGAAGCAGTTGTCTACCCGACGTGCCTGGCTGAATTCAATGGTGTTTCGATTCTCGAAACCATTGTCAACAATTCGTTGAGCGTCACTGGTGCGCAATACACGTTCGCGATTTTGCAAAAAGATGCTCAGCACCATCACTTGGACAACGTGATTCGTCTGCTGGCTCCGCAGGCAAAGGTCGTGCAGGTGCCTGAGTCCACCCAAGGCTCCGCATGCACCGCTTTGCTTGGCGCGTGTGAGCTTGATCAGGATGCGGCACTGCTAATTATCAGTGCCAATGAAATTGTGGATCTGGATTTGCAGGAAGTCGTCAACGACTTTGACCGTCGTGGCTTGCATGGTGGAACGCTGACGTTTCGTTCCGTACATCCGCGTTACTCCTATGTTCGAGTGGACGAACAGGGGTTGGTCACTGAAGTATCGCAGCAGAACCCGATCAGTCAGCACGCCACCGCCGGTGTTTTCTGGTTCCGCCGCACAGGGGACTTCGTGGAGGGGGCCAAGGCGATCATCCGTAAGAATGTTGTCGTGCGTGATAACTTTTTTGTCGCTCTGACGCTCAATGAGTTGATTCTCAAGCAGCAGTCCGTGGGAGTCTACAAACTGGACAATAACAAGTATGTGCCATTGAAGACGGAACGGCAGATTGAGCAGTTTCAAGAGGGGGCCTTCACGTGAATCATGCCAATTTGAAAGACATGGTGAAGGGGTGGTTCGTGGGTGGCTTTACGCCCACTGCACTGGATACTCAGGCCTGCGAGGTGGCTGTCAAGCAGTATCGCAGTGGCGACTACGAGGGGCGCCATTATCACAAGATCGCCACTGAAGTGACGCTTATCCTGTCGGGCCGGGTTCGCATGGCAGGGAAGGAATGGGGAGAGGGGGACATCATTGTTCTCAGCCCTGGTGAGGTCACTGACTTTGAGGCCCTGACCGATGCTGTCAATGTTGTGGTGAAGGTGCCGGGTGCCTTGAACGACAAGTTCATTGTCGATTGACCTGCGTTTCCTCTACGGGAGGGCGGACAAGTCCCTTCGGGGTTGGCTGTGGACGGTCAGCCCTGCTATAACCGGAGCTTGACCCTGGTGTAGAGGAAGTGATGGGAATGCTCAAGAGAACCTTGGGTCGCTGTGCCGGCCTCGTGATGCTCGCGGCAGTATTGGGTGGTTGTGCGTCGGATGGCCAAGGCAGCAGTGGGTTGCGCAGTCTATTACCCGGTTTTCTAGGTGGAAGTAGCGACGACGATTGCGTCAGCAATCGCAAGGCTTGTCTGTATGACGGGGCCTATGAGCCGGGCGAGCGGCAGTATGCCGAAGACGAGGCGCGCCGCCTGAACCAGGCTGAGCTGGCCCGCTTGCGCCGGGCGAGCATCCGCTGACGGCCGTTGCGCCGCGGCAGGCGGCGCCCCGGCGGCGGCATCGCGCTTAGGTATGATTCGCCTAGCGCATATTCAAGGTGGCCGCCGGTGAATTCAAAACAATCAGAACAGAACACGCCCCGACGGGAAGGCATCGGACGGGGTTGGGTCGTGATGCTGGCGCTCGCCGTCGTGCTGGGCAGCGTGCTGGTGGCCTGGGTGGCCGGCAGCCGGGACGGCTTGCTGCAGGAAATCAAACTGCTGGAAGTGATGACCGCCAGCGGTACCGTGGGCGCGGTGGTGGTGGCTTTGTGGCTGTCGTCCGTGCAGGACCGCAAGGACCGGCTCAAGCAGGCCGCCGTGGCCGAGCTGTTCCAGCGCATGCTGGTGGGCAATATCCTGGCGGCCTGGAGCGATCTGCAGACCTTGCGGCTGGCATGCGCGCGTTCGGATCTGGCCGGCCTGAAGACCTATCTGCGTGGCCCGCGTGCGGGGTTCTCCTTCGACGCCCTGGATGCCCACGTGGAGAAGGCGACGGCGCTGCATCATGCCGATCTGGTGGTGGTGGCCGAGATCTACAGCCACCTGCAGGTGATCACGCATGAAGGCCGCGTCTGGCGCAGCCTGCTGGCCGGCCAGGAGGACCTCGATTCCCTGACCCGGATTGTGGGGGCCATCGAGAAGCTGTTTGCGCTGTTCGAGGCGACGCCCTGGATCAGCACTTCCTTGCCGCGCCGCGATCCGGGACTTTGATATACCAAGGTATCGCCGGGGTGACCGCGCGGTCCAGGGAGCCATCCCAATGCGTGCTGGCCCGCGCAGCCTGCCCATGTGAGAATTTCGAACTGTCAGCGATGCATGCCGTGCCGCATCGCCTGGCCCCGCCCCAGCCTGTCCGAGGACAGCGCGTCCGGGCGAGGAGGGGGCCTTGCTTCAGTGCAAGGCCAGTGACCGTTCTCACCGGCCCCGCGGGCCGGTCATCAGGAGCAAGCGATGGATCCCGAGCCGCCCAGGCGCCGCAGCGCGCCTGATCCCGTTCCCGCATTCCTTCCTAAAGCCATCTATCGGGCCCCGACCTTGAGGCAGCCGACGCGTTGATCGCGCCGGGCCGCCCGGGGCCGTGTGCGCCCCGAGGACGAGCCATGCTGTCTGTTCTGTCTGCCTGTCGCCGCTGCCCTGGCCGCAGCCCCCCGCGTGCTGGCGCTGCCGTGCTGGCGCCTCGCGCCGTGCACGTTCCCGCGGCGCGTCCCGTGATACGCCCACGCGCGCCGGGCCACTAGCCCATTTCCTTCCTGTTTTGTGTCTGCTGCGGCGGTGGCGGCGGTGCCTGCGTGCGCGCCGCTTCTGCCAGCAGGCGATTTTTGATGAGGTCGCGATATGTCGCATCCCCAACGCGCCGTGCCGTCCGGCGTCTGCGCCGCCGTGCAGGCGGGTGTCTGGAGCCGCCCGCCGCGGCGCCCGTCGGGCGGCGCG
>JAEWJD010000367.1 GCA_023386765.1 Pseudomonadota bacterium
CCCCCTGCTATCTGGTCGAGTTCGCCGACATGGCGGCCCAGGCCGGCCTGGCCTATCTGGGCGACGCCGAACCCCATGGCGAGCTGGCAGCTTCTTACGGCCAGAACGTTCAATTGCATCTAAGCCTGGTGGCCCTGGGGCAGCCCAAGGTCATGCGTCAGCAATATCTGGATTTCGCGGTCGGGCGCAATTTCCGCAAGACCTTGCTGGTTCACGAGCGCCACGCTGACGCGACACAATCTCTGCCAGAACAGGAGCGACTGCGCGACCTGCGCTTTGCCTGCTACTTCGAAAATCTCCAGGACGACGGACAAGGTGGACAACGCTACCTCAGTCAGCGGGGCCGCGAACTGCGCTCCAACGACCCAGTCCTCACAGGTTTGATCAATGCGTTGAGCCAGGCATGGCCGCAATCCCTCTCGTTCGACAGTCTGTGCAGCACGCTGGGCGCCACCTTGCCCGATTGCGCGGATCTCGAGGCGACAGTGCTCCAGAAGCTATTCATCCTGTTTCGCCACGGATTGCTGCATTACACCCTGGAGCCCAGCCCCTACGATGCGCCCGGCCAGACTGCGAACCGTTTGATCCCCGGCTTTGCCTACCTGCATCAACACAATCAGGATCCGGCGTTCACGACTGGCTGCTTCAACTTCTGGCACGAGCCGGTCCGCTTGCAGACCGAGCCTGCCCAAACCTGGGTGCTTGGCGCGCTGAACGAGTCTTTCAATATCCGTCAGGCCTCGCAGAGCCTGGCCAAGGCTCTGCAGCGCGGCAGCGTCCCGGGCCCACACGGCCAGGACATGAGTGGGCAGCGCAACCTTGATGCGGTCGCGCAGTCCATGGTCCAGCGTCTGGTGGCAGGCCTGCGGCGCTGCGGGCTGGTCATGGGCAGCCCGAAGTAACGCCCTCCTCATCAGCCCCCAACGACAAAGCCGCCCCAAGGGGCGGCTTTGTCGTTGCCGATACGGATACCGGTTTACTTCTTGCGCTGCGGCGGCAGGTCCGTGCACACGCCCTCGGCGACCTCGGCGGCCATGCCGACGGACTCGCCCAGGGTCGGGTGCGGGTGGATGGTCTTGCCGATATCCACCATGTCGGCGCCCATCTCGATCGCCAGCGCGATCTCGCTGATGAGGTCGCCCGCATGCGTGCCCACGATGCCGCCACCCACGATGCGATGGGTCTCGGCGTCGAACAGCAGCTTGGTGAAACCTTCGTCGCGGCCGTTGGCGATGGCGCGGCCCGAGGCAGCCCAGGGGAACAGGCCTTTCTCGATCTTGACGCCCTGCTTCTTGGCTTCGTCTTCGGTCAGGCCCACCCAGGCCACTTCCGGATCGGTGTAGGCCACCGACGGAATCACCCGGGCGTCGAAGAAGGACTTCTGGCCGGCAGCCACTTCGGCGGCCACATGGCCTTCGTGCACCGCCTTGTGGGCCAGCATGGGCTGGCCGACGATGTCGCCGATGGCGAAGATGTGCGGCACATTGGTACGCATCTGCGCATCGACCTCGATGAAGCCCCGGTCGGTGACGGCGACACCCGCCTTGTCGGCGCTGATCTTCTTGCCATTGGGGCTGCGCCCCACGGCCTGCAGCACCAGATCGTAGCGTTGCGGCGCTTTGGGTGCGCCCTCGCCTTCGAAGCTGACGTAGATGCCATCGGCGCGCGCCTCGGCGCCCACCGTCTTGGTCTTGAGCATGATGTTGTCAAAGCGGCCGGCATTCATCTTCTGCCACACTTTGACCAGGTCGCGGTCGGCGCCCTGCATCAGGCCATCGAGCATTTCCACCACGTCCAGGCGCGCGCCCAGGGTGGAGTACACCGTGCCCATTTCCAGGCCGATGATGCCGCCACCGATGATCAGCATCTTCTTGGGGATGCTGCGCAGTTGCAGCGCACCGGTCGAGTCGACGATACGCTCATCGTCCGGCAGGAACGGCAGCTTCACCGACTGGCTGCCCGCCGCGATGATGGCCTGCTTGAAGCGGATGGTCTGGGTCTTGCCTTCCGGCGTCTTGACCGACAGATGATGCGGGTCGGCAAACTCGCCCAACCCCGTCACCACCGTGACCTTGCGCGCACGTGCCATGCCGGCCAGCCCGCCGGTCAGTTTGGCGACCACGCTGTCCTTGTAGCCGCGCAGCTTGTCCAGGTCGATCTTCGGCTCGCCGAAGCTGATCCCGTGCGCGGCCAGGGCACGCGCCTCGTCGATCACGGCGGCATTGTGCAGCAGCGCCTTGGACGGAATGCAGCCCACGTTCAGGCACACGCCGCCCAGGGTGGCGTAGCGCTCGACCATGACCGTCGACAGGCCCAGATCGGCCGCCCGGAAGGCCGCCGAATAGCCGCCGGGGCCGGCGCCCAGCACCAGCACGTCGCACTCCAGGTCAGCCTTGCCGCCATAGGCCGACGCAGCAGCGGGCGCAGCAGCAGCCGGTGCTGGTGCCGGTGCGGCAGCAGGCTTGTCGGCCGCGGCCGGGGTGGCCTGCGCCGCCGGCGCGCCAGCGGCCGCCTCGATCTCGACGATCACCGAACCCTCGGCGATCTTGTCGCCCACCTTGACGTTCACCGCCTTGACCACGCCCCCTTCGGAGGCGGGGATTTCCATCGAAGCCTTGTCGGACTCGACGGTGATCAGGCTTTGCTCGGCGGCGATGGTGTCGCCCACGGCCACCAGCACCTCGATGACTTCCACTTCCTTGAAGTCGCCGATGTCCGGCACCTTGATTTGCTTGAGATTGCTCATCGTGTCTCCCGGCGCTTACAGCGCGATACGGCGGAAGTCAGCCAGCAACTGGCCGAGGTAGGCGTTAAAGCGCGCCGCGGAAGCCCCATCGATCACGCGGTGGTCATAAGACAGCGACAGCGGCAGGATCAGGCGCGGCTCGAACTGCTTGCCATCCCATACCGGCTGATGGGCCGAGCGCGACACACCCAGAATGGCCACTTCAGGCGCATTGATGATGGGTGTGAAGTGCGTGCCACCGATGCCGCCCAGCGACGAGATCGAGAAGCAGCCGCCCTGCATGTCAGCCGGCGAAATCTTGCCATCGCGCGCCTTCTTGGCCAGCTCGGAAGTCTCGCGCGCCAGCTCGATGATGCCCTTCTTGTCGGCATCGCGCACCACCGGCACGACCAGCCCGTTGGGCGTATCGGCGGCAAAACCGATGTGGTAGTACTGCTTGAGCACCAGGGTATCGCCGTCCAGCGACGCATTGAACTCCGGGAACTTCTTGAGCGCAGCCACCACGGCCTTGATCAGGAAAGCCAGCATCGTGACCTTGACGCCGGATTTCTCGTTCTCTTTGTTGAGCTGCACCCGCAGCGCTTCCAGGTCGGTGATGTCGGCCACGTCATTGTTGGTGACGTGCGGAATCATGACCCAGTTGCGATGCAGGTTGGCACCCGAAATCTTCTTGATGCGCGACAGCGGCTTGGGATCGACCGGACCGAACTTGGCGAAGTCCACCTTGGGCCAGGGCAGCAGACCCAGCGCGGCGCCATCGGACGAACCGCCCGCAGCGGCTGCCGGTGCCGCCAGCGCGTTCTTGACGAAGGCGCGCACGTCCTCGACCAGGATGCGGTTCTTGGCGCCAGAGCCGGTCACGCGTGACAGGTTCACGCCCAGTTCACGGGCGAACTTGCGCACCGAGGGCGAGGCATGCGGCAGCTGACCGGGCTTGAGGCCATCGTCCTGCAGGGCCTGGGTCGGCGACGGGCGTTGCACCGGCGTCGAGGTGGCGGCCTCGCTGCGCGCGGCCGCCGGCTGGGCAGCCGGCGCCGCCGGGGCTTGGGCGGGAGCCTGAGCCTGAGCCTGCGGTGCCGCAGCACCGGCCTGCCCTTGCACCACCACGATCACGCTACCCTTGGCAACCTTGTCGCCCACCTTGACCTTGACTTCCGTGACCACGCCGCCCGCCGAGGACGGGATTTCCATCGACGCCTTGTCGGACTCGACAGTGATCAGGCTCTGCTCGGCAGCCACGGTGTCGCCCACCGCCACCAAGACCTCGATGACTTCCACTTCCTTGAAGTCACCGATGTCCGGCACGGCGATCTCGACCGGCCCGCTGGAGGCGGCCGGCGCAGCCGGTGCCGCCACCGGCGCGGCTGCCTGGGCCGGAGCCTGGGCAGCGGTCGGTGCGGCAGCGGGGGCTGCAGCGGCGGCAGCGCCTGCTGCCGCGACTTCGATTTCCAGGATCACGCCGCCTTCGGCGATCTTGTCTCCCACCTTGACCCGCACGGACTTGACCACGCCACTCTCGGAGGACGGGATTTCCATCGAGGCCTTGTCGGACTCGACGGTGATCAGGCTCTGCTCGGCGGCGATGGTGTCACCCGGGGCCACCAGCACCTCGATGACTTCCACTTCCTTGAAGTCACCGATGTCCGGCACCTTGATTTCCACGGTTTTGCTCATGTCTGCGGCCCTCAGGCGTATTGGGGGTTGGCTTTGTTGGGGTTGATGCCGTACTTCTTGATCGCCTCGGCCACCTTGGCAGCCGGCACCTTGCCTTCATCGGCCAGGGCCTTGAGGGCGGCCACGACCACGAAGTGGCGATCCACTTCGAAGTGCTCGCGCAGCTTGTAGCGGAAGTCCGAACGGCCGAAGCCATCGGTACCCAGCACCTTGTACTCGCGGCCCTTGGGAATAAAGGGGCGGATCTGATCGGCAAACAGCTTCATGTAGTCGGTCGAGGCGATGATCGGGCCCTCGGTGCCGGCCAGTTGTTCGGTCACGTAGGGCGTCTGGTTGTCGCCATCCGGATGCAGCATGTTGAAGCGCTCGGCATCCAGGCCGTTGCGGCGCAGTTCGGTGAAGCTGGTCACGCTCCAGATGTCGGAAGCCACGCCCCAGTCGTCCTGCAGCAGATCCTGGGCGGCCATGACTTCGCGCAGAATGGTGCCCGAGCCCATCAGTTGCACGCGCAGCTTGCCCTTGCCCTTGGACTGCAGCTTGTACATGCCCTTGATGATGCCTTCCTCGTCGCCCGCCTTGAGTCCCGGCTGGGCGTAGTTTTCGTTCATCAGGGTCAGGTAGTAGTACACATTCTCCTGGTCTTCGACCATGCGCTTCATGCCGTGCTGGATGATGACAGCCAGTTCGTGCGCGAACGTCGGGTCGTAGGAGACGCAGTTGGGGATGGTCGAGGCCAGGATGTGGCTGTGGCCGTCCTCGTGCTGCAGGCCTTCGCCATTGAGCGTGGTGCGCCCGGCGGTCCCGCCCAGCAGGAAGCCGCGCGCCTGCATGTCGCCGGCAGCCCAGGCCAGGTCGCCCACGCGCTGGAAGCCGAACATCGAGTAATAGATGTAGAACGGCACCATGATGCGGTTGTTGGTCGAGTACGAGGTCGCCGCAGCGATCCAGGAACTCATGGCGCCGGCCTCGTTGATGCCTTCCTGCAGCAGCTGACCGTCGGCCGTCTCCTTGTAGTACATGACCTGGTCCTTGTCGACCGGCACATACTTCTGGCCTTCCGGCGCATAGATACCGATCTGGCGGAACAGGCCTTCCATGCCGAAGGTACGCGACTCATCGGCCAGGATGGGCACCACACGCGGGCCGACCTGCTTGTCACGCAGGACCTGGTTGAGCACCCGCACGAAGGCTTGGGTGGTCGAAATCTCACGGCCTTCGGCAGTGGGTTCCAGCACAGCCTTGAAGGCGTCCAGGACCGGTACGGTCAGGTGCTCGTCGGCCTTCTCGCGACGCTTGGGCAGGTAGCCGCCCAGCGCCTTGCGGCGTTCGTGCAGATACTGCATTTCCGGCGAATCGTCGGCCGGCTTGAAGTACGGCAGCGCTTCGAGCTGGTCATCCGGGATCGGCAGGCCGAAACGGTCACGGAACTCGCGGATCGAATCCAGTTCCAGCTTTTTCTGCTGGTGGGTCGGGTTCTTGGCCTGGCCTACCTGGCCCATGCCGTAGCCCTTGATGGTCTTGGCCAGAATCACGGTCGGCTGGCCGCTGTGCTTGGTGGCTGCGTCAAAGGCCGCATACACCTTGTGCGGATCATGACCGCCACGATTCAGGCGCCAGATGTCTTCGTCGCTCATGCGGGCCACGGCTTCGAGCAGCTTGGGGTGCTTGCCGAAGAAATGCTCGCGCACGAACTTGCCGTCGTTGGCCTTGTACGCCTGGTACTCGCCATCGACCGTCTCTTCCATGATCCGGCGCAGGATGCCTTCCTTGTCGTGGGCCAGCAGCGGATCCCAGTAAC